>JBEKWT010000054.1:0-17704 GCA_049512795.1 Occallatibacter sp. | reverse complement strand
TGTTAGATTTCGTCCATGAGTTCTTTTAGCCCGATGACCGCCGCGATGTGTTGTTGTGCAGCGATGTGCTGTGCGCAAACACATTCTGGCGTGAGGAAATGGCTGGGCTAGAGCAACTTACAGGCCGCCGCTTCTTAGAAACCCACCGCCAGATTGAACTGGCAGGTGGGTTTTTTATTTGGGATTGAGGCGGTTGCGGAAACAGAGGCCGTCGCCAAACAGTTTCAGGCAAGGGAGAAAAGTAATGAGTATTCCTGAGATTCGTGTTGAGGAACTGAAGAAGCGGTTGGACGCGGGCGAGAATCTGTTTCTGCTGGATGTACGCGACGAGTTCGAGTATGAAATCTCCAATATCGGCGGGCAGTTGATCCCGCTTGCGGAGCTGCCGAAGCGGGTGAATGAGCTGGATGCGAACCTGAACATCGTGACCGTCTGCAAAATGGGGCCGCGTGGCGTGAAAGCCGCGCAGGTCTTGCACAAGGCGGGCTTCACTCATGTCTGGAATCTGACCGGCGGGATTCATGCCTGGTCGGATCGCGTCGACCGGAGTGTTCGGAAGTATTGAATCTATTGATAAGCGCCGGTGGCGAAGCGGTCAACGCGCAGGTCTGCAAAACCTGTATTCGCGGGTTCAATTCCCGCCCGGCGCTCCAAACATTTGTAACAGATTTTCCTGTTCTTGAAAGCGAAGTCCGTATTGATTTGCGATTCTCGATGAACAAGCATCCATCTATTGGCGACCCTGCCATCAGCCGTTAAGATTTTCATGTTATCGCATTAAAAGGAGATCGACCGTGCCAGAAGAAGTTAGCCGCGTTTCGTTGCGCGAAGAAGCCGCTTTTCAACTTGCCAATGTCACCAAGACCGCTCCGCAGTTTGGAGCCATCACGCCGCGCTGGCTGGTTCGCTTCCTGGATTGGAAGCCACTTGAGGCTGGCACATTCCGCGTCAATAAAGTGGACGAGAGCAAGGTGATCGAGTCTCTCTGCGCGCATGAAGATGAGTCGCCGCTGCCTACCACTTTCGCCGACTATCAGGACACACCACGCGAATATCGTCTGGGCAGCATCAATGCCGTACTCAATGTGCATACGCGCGTTTCCGATCTGCTCAGCAATCCCTACGATCAGGTTCGTGAGCAGTTGCGCATTCTTATCGAGAGCGTAAAGGAAAAGCAGGAGAGCGAGTTGGTCAACAATGCCGATTACGGCCTGTTGAATAATGTTCCTGACGCGCAGAAGATCAAGACTCGCAAAGGCGCGCCGACGCCGGACGATCTGGACGAGTTGCTGGTGAAGGTTTGGAAGGAGCCATCGTTGTTTCTGGCGCATCCCCGCGCCATTGCGGCTTTTGGGCGTGAGTGCACACGGCGCGGCGTTCCTCCTCCGACAGTTACTTTGTTTGGTACGCCTTTCCTCACCTGGCGCGGCGTTCCGCTGATTCCCTCGGACAAGATCGCCATTCGCAGCAAGGACCAAACCACGAAGATTCTGCTGGTGCGCGTGGGCGAAAAGAAGCAGGGTGTGGTTGGACTCTTCCAGCCTGGATTGCCCGGTGAACAAAGCCCCGGACTTTCGGTGCGTTTCATGGGCATTGATCAGCGCTCACTGGCCTCGTATCTTGTCTCGCTGTACTGCTCGGCGGCCGTGCTGACCGACGATGCCATTGCCCTGCTGGAAGACGTGAACGTGGGTCAATACCATGAGTACAAGTGAGCAGTTGCCAGTCTCTCCGAATGCGACTGACTGGGCTGTTGGATTGCGCGGGAGCGATAGCATCGCTCCCGGCGTACTCTCTCCAGCGCAGCTAGCGCGCATGGCCAATGAGATATTCAACGAGCTGCCGGACGAGCAACAGCATCTAGCTGCGACAGCGGCCCACGCAGTGCTGCCTCCGAACTCAACTTTCACCGGCAACCCATACGCGGCTGTGCCTGCTCCAACCGCGCCCGCCGTGCCTGGCGTGTTGGCCAGCGTGACGGAAGCGCAACATGGAAGTTATATCGCCACGCCGGAGAGAAGCATTGCGCCGGATACGCGCTCGTCTGCCTCTTCGCTTCCAGCAGTTCCAGGTGGCGGAGTTACGCCTACTGCAGCGCCGGAGTTTGCTTTTTTGCAGGATGCGCGTCCGATCTTAGCTGCTTCAGATGCGGAGCCTGCTAACCCACAAGCAAGCGGGAAACCTGCGCCCAGCGAAGATGGATTTGCATCGATTCCCGCTTCGTTGTCGCCAGATTTTCCAGTACCGCAGGGCTTTCAACCACCTACGCCAACTGTTCCCGGCGCATTTGGCGTAGTCGATTCCTCGGCTTTTCCGACTTTTTCTTTTATCGAAGATGCGCGTCCGCTCTTTTCTGGTTTGCTTCCCGGTCCGGTTCCGGCGGATCTTGCAAAGAATGGTTCCGCGAGCAGCAATCCTTTTGCATCGCCGCTGGATCGCAACGCGCCTCAGTTGCCAGGAACAGTCACGCACGAGCCTGATTTTCGCGCGCCCGCTTCGCAAAATCAGAACTCGCCTCGTTCGCTCGAAGCTTTGAATGTTGTTCCTGCGGTCATTCCCGGCGAAGGACAGCCGGAGTTGCTGGGCGATCTCGGCCTCTCGTCGTATTCCTTCGATGTGGAGGCGATTCGACGCGATTTTCCTATTCTGCGTGAGCAGGTCAACGGCCGTCCGCTGATCTGGCTGGACAATGGCGCAACCACGCAGAAGCCGCAATCGGTCATCGACCGGCTGAGCTATTTTTACGAGCACGAAAACTCGAACGTGCATCGCGCCGCGCATGAGCTGGCTGCGCGTTCGACCGATGCCTACGAGTCCGCGCGCGAGAAGACGCGCCGCTTTTTAAACGCCGGCGCCCCACGCGAGATCGTCTTTGTGCGCGGAGCCACCGAGGCCATCAACTTGGTCGCGCAGAGTTGGGGACGGCAGAACATCCAGAAGGACGATGAGATTGTCGTCACCTGGATGGAGCATCACGCCAACATCGTTCCCTGGCAGATGCTCTGCGCGGAAAAGGGCGCGCGGCTGCGCGTTGCTCCTGTCGATGATTCGGGCCAGATTCTGCTCGACGAGTACGAGAAGCTACTTGGACCCAGGACACGCCTGGTTTCAATCGCACACGTCTCGAATGCGCTGGGCACGATTCTGCCGGTGCAGGCGATGACCGAGGCTGCTCACCGTCACGGCGCGCGCGTGCTGGTCGATGGTGCGCAGGCCGTCTCGCATATGCGCGTTGACGTGCAGTCCATCGGTTGCGATTTTTATGTCTTCAGCGGCCACAAGGTCTTTGCGCCAACGGGCATTGGCGTGGTCTACGGCCGCTCCGAGGTGCTGGATCAGATGCCACCGTGGCAAGGTGGCGGCAACATGATTCAGGATGTGACCTTCGAGAAGACGCTCTACCAGCCGCCGCCGCAGCGCTTTGAAGCCGGCACGGGCAGCATCGCCGATGCGGTTGGACTGGGCGCAGCAATCGATTATCTGGACCGAGTTGGCATTGTCAACGTCTCGCGCCATGAGCATATGCTTTTGACGTATGCAACCTCTGCGCTGCTGAAGATTCCTGGGTTGCGGATCATTGGCACAGCGAAGGAAAAAGCCAGCGTGATCTCTTTCGTAATGGTTGGCTTGCGTACGGAGGAGATCGGCGACTATCTCAACCGTAAGGGAATCGCGGTGCGCGGCGGCCATCATTGCGCACAGCCGATTCTGCGGCGCTTCGGTTTGGAGAGCACGGTGCGCGCAACTTTTGCGCTCTACAACACCTGCGAAGAAGTCGATGCGTTGGTCGCGGCCTTGTGGGATCTCAGGCAAGGGCGTTCGACTGGAATTGTGTAACGCGCGGGCGGAGATAGCCTCAATCGGCGGGATTCAGCACCACAAATCCACCCGAGTGGCTGATAAAGATTCGGTGAAAGATAGACGCCGGTAGAAGGCCAACTGCGTCGAAGGCAACCCCGCGCCGGGATTTCACCACGTCCAGGTCGCTTACAATTGTTGTGCCGATTTTGATGGATGTGTGCGAGTGAATGGCGGTTCCATTAGGCCCGCTGCTGAAGGCCATCGAACCGGCCCACGGATGCGAAAAGACGGAGCCGGGCCGGGTGGGAAAGATCTCCGGCATCTTCGCTCCCGTATCCAACTGCAACTGCGCCTTGCCGTTGCTTGCATCCAGGAACTCGACTTCAATCAGCAGGCGGTTGGTGGTTGGCTCGCCATGGTAGCGGCCCATCGTCTCGAATCGACATCGATCCCCAGCGGGCGCGTCGCCGCCAAAGCGCAAAATCTTGTGGGAATAGTCGATCAGAAAATCGAAGTTCGACAGAAAATCCTCGCCCAGCACCCCGCGAACGCCTGGAGCCTTGAGCTTGACCTGATCCAGTTTATCGATAACCGCTCCCAGTTCCGAGACCTCAAAGTTGCCCACTGCTACTCTCTTCAGTCGCACCAGTTGATCCTGGCGCATATCGGAAACTGTTGTCAGCGAAGCCTCGCCAATCATCGGAAGCTGCAACTGCCGAGCAAGGGCCGGGTCGATCACCGTGTGTGTCGCGCCGGTGTCTAAAAGAAAATTGAAGGGGCCTGCGCCGTTCACCATTGTTGGAACGATCATCAGGTATTTATCGCGCAGACGAAAGTTGACGATGTCGTTTGATTGCCGCATTTGCGCCGCCGTCACTCCGGGCAGGGCAATCGCAAGCAGTAGAAAAAGAGAGCGGACAGGGAGAGAATATCGAGCCGGACAACAACATCGGACGAGCAGAAGGCGGGCCGTCAGCATGGTTCTCATCTCATCGGCCAAACGCTCAAAACTCAAGAGCGTTCACTCATCGAGAACTATACCCCCGAAAATGGGGTAATGTCTACCGAATGAAATTTACTCGCCTTTTGGCCCGTCTTCTGTGTCCCGTATCACCTCGCAGTTTCAGTTTGGGTCGCAGCCCATTTCCATCTTTGCAGCCGAAGGCACTCCGCCACACTGCGGTCGGTCAGTACTTTGGCAGAGTAGTGTCTATCCGGTCGGCCCATGCCAGAATGCCTCCAGTCAGGTTGGCGGCGTGCTTGAAGCCTGACTTGCGCAGAAAATCGACAGCCTTGGCGCTGCGCATTCCGCTCTTGCAATGCACTACAATCTCACGGCTGGAGTCGAGTTCATGAATGCGTGTCGGCAGATCGCCAAGCGGAATCAAATGCCCCTTAATGTTGACGATCTGATACTCGTGCGGCTCGCGCACATCGAGCACGAAAATATCCTCCCGCGCGTCGAGTCGGCGCTTGAGTTCCTCGACTTGAATCTCCGGAATCTTCGCGCTCGACGCTGCCTCCGACTCCTCTCCGCGAATGCCGCAGAACTGGTTGTAGTCGATCAGTTCCTTGACCGTTGGATTCGTGCCGCAGACCGGGCACTCAGGGTTTTTGCGTACACGCAACTCGCGGAAGCGCATGGCCAGCGCATCGACCAGTACCAAGCGGCCAATCAGCGGTTTGCCCGCGCCGAGGATCAGCTTGATGACCTCGGTGGCCTGAATCACTCCAAGCAATCCGGGAAGTACGCCCAACGGTCCGGCCTCGGTGGCGAAGATGCTGGCCTGGCCTTCAAAACGAAAGATCGAGGCATAGACGTTGGGTTTGTTGCTCAACACGCAGGCGTCATTGACCAGGTAGCGCGTGGCGAAGTTGTCCGTGCCGTCGGCAATGATGTCGAAGCCCGAGAAGATCTCCAGTGCATTCTGGCTGTTGAGATAAGTATCGAAGCGCTTAATCTCGACGAATGGATTGATCGCGGTCAGTTTGTCGATGGCCGAGTCGATCTTGAGACGGCCCACGTCACTGGTGTGATGCAGAACCTGACGTTGCAGATTTGTGTAATCCACTACATCGAAATCAACAAGGCCGAGAGTGCCCACGCCCGCCGCAGTCAGATACAGCGCCAGCGGCGAACCGAGCCCGCCGGTGCCCACGCACAAAACGCGCGCGGCCTTCAATTTCTTCTGGCCCTCCAGAGTTACTTCCGCCATAATGAGATGACGCGAGTAGCGCAGAATCTCTTCATTGCTCAACTTTGCCTGACTACCATCAATCAATTCATCCACGGTTCATTTCTCCAAATAGTTTTGTGAGTTCATTTTTCGCAGAGTTGCTGAGTCCTATCGTCCACCGGCAACGGAGGGAACAATGGTGATCGTATCCGTTTCCTTGACAGGCGTTGCATCCTTGCTCAGGTAGCGAATGTCTTCATCGTTCAGATAGACGTTGACAAAGGAGCGCAGCTTGCCGTCTTCCGAGAAGAGATGCTTGCGCAGATCCGGGTGCTTGGTGACGAGATCGCTCAGCGCCTCACCTACGGTTTGAGCGTTTACTTCGATGACGGATTGCTTGCCGGCATAAGGCCGGAGCGGCGTGGGAATCAAGACTTTGATGGACATATTCTTCCTTTCAAAACGGTTCTGTTTTACGTTGCATTTGTTCTACTGAATGACTTCGAGGAGTTCGTCCTCAAAATGCTTGGCTTCTTCCTGATCCAGCAAGATAAATGAATTCGTTAGTACGGCACGGCCCTGTTCGATGCTGGTAATGACATATGAGCAGCCCGTCCAATGCGCCTCGGCAAGATCGGTTGCCGACCAGTGCGCTGGATGATCGGGATGAGAGTGGTAGAAGCCGACAATGTCGTGGCCTGCCAGCAGCGCATCCCGCTGAATGCGCACTAACTCCGACGGACTGATGTGATAGCGATTGGCCAGCGAATCGGTGCGCGTGTTGCCGCATTCCACTGCCGTTTTGACAGCTTTTCCGCCCACATCATCAAATTCGCCCACCAGAACTCCACAGCACTCATGGGGATATGTCGCTTCACCATGCTGCCGCAATTGATCGTAGAGTTCGACCGGTATCTTCAACGCCATGCTTGCTCCGTTGCCTTATGCATTCTCTTCCCAAAAATGCTCACTCAAATACTTGTCGCCCGAGTCGGGAAAGATGGTAACAATTACGGAACCCGCGGGTGCATCTCGTGCAACCTGCATTGCGCCAACCAGCGCCGCGGCCGCTGAAACGCCGATCAACAATCCTTCTTCGCGCGCCACTCGTCGGGCCATCGTATAGGCCGCTTCTGTTTCGATGCCCAACTCCGCGTCCGCGATGCTGGCATCGTAAATCTTCGGAACGATCGAGGTCTCCATGTGCTTGGTTCCCTCAATTCCGTGAAAGGGCGAGTCGGGTTGAAGAGAGATGCAGCAAATCGCTGGATTCAGCTCCTTCGAGCGACGCGATGTCCCCACGAAAGTTCCACTGGTGCCGAGAATAGCGACAAAATGAGTGACGCGCCCTGCCGTCTGCATCCAGATTTCATCCGCTGTTCCGTTGGCATAATGCGCGCGCCAGTTGGCGTCGTTTGAATACTGATCTGCGTAGTAATACCTCTCCGGCTCCGCGGCCGCAATCTCCTGCGCCTTGCGGATGGCACCGTCCGAGCCTTCACCGGGATCGGTGTAGATGACCGTTGCGCCATAGGCGCGAAGAATCCGCTTGCGCTCCTTCGACACATTCGAGGGCATGCACAATGTAATCGGAATCCCGTAGGCCGCACCCAGCATCGCGTAGGCAATTCCGGTATTGCCGCTGGTCGAATCAAGCAGTGAAATGCCCGCGCCCAGTTTACCTGAACGCAAAGCCTCGCTCACGATCCTCGATGCAGCGCGATCCTTGACGGAGCCGCCGGGATTGGTCCACTCAGCCTTGGCCAGTACCTGCACGTCCTTCAGGCTAGCGGTGACGCGTTCGAGGCGAAGCAGCGGCGTGCTGCCGATGCGCTGCGTAAGATTGACACCCAATAAAGTCGTCATAAGTTCTGGTCGTTTCATTATGCTGTTGACTTTTCTTCTGCGGGAAACCGGAGCGAATTATCCATACTGCGATAGAGAGTCTCTACGGCATTGAGCAGCGCGAAGACTTCCTCTTCCAGTTGGTTCAATTCCCCGGTATTTTTTTGATGTGCGCTGCGAATCACCGATTCGAAGCGCCTGTCGATCAGCCCCGCTTGAATGAATTTCTTTGCGAAGTTCTCAAAGACGGCGGCATCTGTCGGCGCCTCGATTCCGCGCGTAATCAGCAAGGCGCGAGCGCTGCGCAGGGCGATTCCGTAAAGGGCTTCCTCGTTTTGCGGATCGCCGGAGCGAAGCTCCTCGCGCAATTGCCTGGCACCATTCAAATCGACTTCAATCAAGTCAAAGAGTCCAGCCGAGCACTCGCCGAGGCCTCTGCCAACAAGAGAAAAGGACTCTTTCGCACCCCAATCCTGGTAGTAGATTTTGTCTTCGCCGTAGGCTGGAATCTCACGATAGCGGCTGGCTATCTCGCGAATATCTTGCGTGCCTTCTCCATCCACATAGGTGGCAAAGGATGGATGATTGCTCTTCTTGACAATCCACACCTTCAGAACATCATGAACAAATTCGGGAAGATCGCGCGCGCACACGCGGTCGATCGGCTTGGCCAGACGCGCTTTGCCATTACCAATCTCCGCTCCGGCAACAACCATATAAGCAGGAAACATATGCTGTCGATTGCGGCCAACATTGCCATAGAAACCAAGATCAGCGAGCATATGCTGACCACAGGTGTTCGGACATCCGGATAAGTTGAGCTTGAAATCGGCGATCTGATCCAGATCGAGAGAGGAGCTTTTGAGTCTGTCAACGACCGCAGTGAGCGCACCTTTGGAAAGACAGATGCCCAGTTTGCACGTGTCTGCGCCCGTACAGGCGATGGACTCGCCAATCAGCCGCGGACCGGAGGCAAGCTCTGTAAGTTCTCGAACCACGTGATAGACATTCGGCAGATATTCCTTTGGGATATTGCGCAATCTCAGATTCTGACCTAGCGAGGCGCGCAGCACATGGTCGCCGAAGGGCTCAAGAAACTTCGCCAGCCGAAGGGCGTAATCGTTCTTTAGATTGCCGAGAAAGATCGGAATTCGCGCTGAAACCAAGTCCGGTTGCCTCTGGTTCTCGACGTAACGATCCTTCCATTGGTAATACTCTGGAGAGGTATCGCGATCGGGAACAAACGCCGGAAGCAGGATGGACTGCGGTACATCTTCGATAAGCAACTCCGCCGGCCTTTCACTGCGAACGAGTTGCAGCTCCGCTTCGTAGAGTTCCCGGAAGCGTGTCTCGCCGAGCGTCTTCCACAAGAAGCGCAAGCGAGCCGCATGGCGATTCTTGCGGTTACCGTGCTTGTCAAAGAGGCGCTTGAGAGCGCTTGCAACGATGTAAACATCCTCGGCGGGAATGAATTCGTGCAGCAGATGCCCGACCTCCGGCTTGGTGCCCAGTCCGCCGGCAACATGAACCTCGAATCCCTTGCGTCCCTCTCGAAGCTGGGCAATGAACCCGAGATCGTTGAACTCCGCGTACGAGCTATCCGCCGATGAATTGGAAAATGCAATCTTGAATTTGCGCGGCAACAGCCATGAATCCGGCTCGGCGATCAAGCGGCTGGTCAGCGCAAAGGCATACGAGCTTGGATCAAAGACTTCATCGACCCCGACGCCCGCATCGGGAGAGACCAGGACATTGCGAACCGTGTTGCCTCCACCGCCGCGCGAAGCCAGACCGGCTTGCAGCAATTCGCGCATGACGAGAAGGATATTCTCCAGCGCGACATCGTGAATCTGAAACTCCTGCCGCGTCGTAATATGAATCGCGTCGCTGCCGTAACGCGCGGAGATCTCTGCAATTGCGCGCAGTTGCAACGGCGTGAGCGCGCCTCCGGTTGTCCGAATGCGCACCATGTACTTGCCGTCCTCGCGCTGCTCGTAGCAGCCGAAGGGGACGCGTCGCACCTTCAGTGTGGCGGCGTCAATCTCGCCGCGTTGATAGCGCGCGATATACGAATCCAATTCCTCGAATTCAGCGGGAAGGTTTTCCGGAATCTTGTAAAACATGACAATCTCCAATGACAAAATGTTGCATTTTGCGATTTGGAACGATACGGATTGTCTTGCCTATCGCGCCTGCCCGGCATGAATCCACATCGGACAGGCGCGGTTGAGGAAGTTACTTTGCAAGTTCAACAGTGACCTTGTCGATCTTGCCATTGAAACGATTGGGCGATTTGTACTCCGGACTCACGGGCGATCCGAGATCGCTGCCGATATCCAGCGTCTCGCTGAAGGAGAGATTGACGTTCGTGAACTGAGCCTCACCCTCCGCCTTTCCGTTAATCGACAAAGCTCCCTTTGCGGCCAGGGGTTTACGCGAAGTAAATGGTATGGAGTTTGTGTCGTCGGGCGCATTCGGAGTCAGGTTCAGAACAATATGCGCCTTGCCCGGTTGAAGCGCCTCAGAAGCAACCAACTGTCCGGAGCGGTGCCCGTATGCGTTCACTTCATAGACGACGCGATGATCCTTGACGAAGAGAGTGATGCCGCCGTACCGGCTGCCTTGCGCGATAATCACACCATCTGCGCCGCTGGCCGGCACATCCACATCCGCCGTGATTGTGTAGGCGCGCCCTGCGAGGTTGGGAGCAATGCGCGGCTGCAAACGCTCAACGCCTTCGCGATAGATGAATACCTTCTGCCCGCCTGCCTGGCCGATCGGATAGTCCTGGCGTGCGGGAATAATCGGCACTGCCTGATTGCGCGCAGCCTCGGCATCGAAGACCTGTTGCAACTCTTTCAGCTTCTCCGGATTGGAATTGGCCAAATTGTGCGCCTGACTAAAATCATCGTTCAGGTTGTAAAGCTCCCACGGATGATTCCCAAGATCCTTGTCGCTGGCATTGAGTGTGTAGGACTGCTCCCACGTGGAGTGGAAGCGATCGCCGGCCCACCATCCATCCTTGTAGATGGCGCGATTGCCACTGGTGGTGAAGTACTGCACGGTATGATGCGTCGGCTCCTGCGGTTGGTCGAAAGTATAGGTGAGGCTGGTTCCTTCCAGCGGAGTCTGCGCCACGCCATTGATCACCGTGGGCGGCGTTACACCGGCGATGTCATAGATGGTTGGCGCAATGTCGTTGACGTGCGAGAACTGCGAACGCAGTCCGCCAGCATCCTTGATGTGACCAGGCCAAACAATGACCAATGGATCGGTAGTTCCGCCCAGATGCGATGCATCCTGCTTGGTCCCCTGAAACGGCGAACTCAATGCCCACGCCCATGCAGCGGCATAGTGATTCATGAATGTTTCGCTGCCCAGCAGGTCGGCGGTATCGAGACGCGTTTCTGCGGTCAGCGGCTTGCCATTGATGTCGCGCGCATCGGTGCCATCCAGTCCGCCTTCTGCGCTGGCACCGTTATCGCCGAAGATCTCCAGCACAACGGTGTTATCCGCTTGTCCCTCTTCGCGAATCGCATCGAGGAGACGGCCGATCTCGTAATCGGTTTGCGCGGCAAAGCCCGCATAAACCTCAGCCTGATGCGCGAGTAACCTCTTCTGCTGTGGCGTCAACGAGTCCCATGCAGGCAGACCGTCGGGCCGAGGAGTCAACTCAGCATTCGCGGGAATCACGCCCAGCTTCCTCTGCTGATCGAAGGCCTCCTGGCGAATCACATCCCAGCCCTTGTCGAACTTTCCCTTGTACTGGTCGATCCACTTCTGTGGTACCTGATGCGGCGTGTGCGTTGCGCCGGTGGCGTAGTAAATGAAGAAGGGCTTGTTGCTGGCGACGGCATCATGCTGATGCAGCCAGTTGATCGCTTCGTTGGTAATGTCGGTGGTGAAGTGATAGCCCTGTTGCGGCGTTTTGTTAGGCTCGACCGGCGTTTGATCGCGATAGATGCGCGTGTAATACTGATTGTCGGCGGCCTGAAGGAATCCGTAAAAATGCTCGAAGCCCAATCCGGTTGGCCAGCGATCGAAGGGACCCTGCGGGCTCACCTGCCAGGTGGGTGTGTTATGCCACTTGCCAAAAGCTGCCGTGCTGTAACCATTCACCTTGAGAACTTCGGCAATCGTCGCGGAGCTTTTGGGAAGCAGCGTGTTGTAACCAGGGTAGGGCGCGGACCATTCGGAGATTGATCCAAATCCGACTTCATGATTGTTGCGTCCAGTCAAAAGCGCGGCGCGTGTCGGCGAGCAGAGCGAGTTTACATGAAATGAGTTGTAGCGCAAGCCCGATTGCGCAAGCTTGTCGAAGGTCGGCGTCGCAATGGGGCCGCCAAAGGTTGAAGTCGCGCCGAAGCCCACATCGTCAACCAGGATCAGCACGACGTTCGGCGCACCCGCCGGAGCCTTCGTCGGCTCTGGCCACGAAGGCGTTGGTGCGTCGCGATGGGGCAATGTTGCATCATTGTTTTGAGCTAAGGCAGGCGACCAGGCGCTCAAGGCCATGGTCCCGCTAAGGAACAATCCTACTTGTTGCGAAAGATTCATCGATATTCTCCGTTACATCCTTGAAATTGACGGTGGCTATCCATTGCCGCCTTGTATAGCTTCTTCATCTTGATCAAGCATCCAGTTCGCTGCGAGCCGCGAACTGGATGCATAAGGAGCTACTGGTTCGAGCCTGGTTTGGTCACATTCTTCCATTCATCGAGCAGTGACTTTGAGTCTTTGGTGCGATGAATGCGCCCGTTGAAGACATCTTCCCATGTGATAAGCGGGTACAGGTTGTGGGCCTTGGCTTGTTCCTCGAACTCGGATTTCAACTGAGCCAGTTTCTCCGGGTATTTCTTGGCAAGGTCGATCGTCTCCGTGGGGTCTTCATTGAGGTTGTAAAGCTCCCAGGCGTTTTCATCAAAAGGCTGCTTACTCGCCGCGTTTCCGTTGATGAACGAACTTGGGTAGGCCAATTCTGCCTTCCATCCGTTGTCATAGATCGACCGCGAGCCGAAGATGTAGTAGTACTGCAGAGTGTGGCGGCTGGGCGCATTGGCATCGTCAATCGAGTAGGCCAAAGATGTACCTTCAATCGGCTGCTGCTGGATGCCGCGAATCTCTTCCGGGGCCTTGACGCCAACAAGATCAAGTGTCGTGGGCAGAATGTCGATCACGTGGCTGTACTGCGGACGTATGCCGCCCTTATCCTTGATGCCTTTCGGCCAATAGATAATCAACGGATTATGCGTTCCACCTTCGCTGTTTGCATCCTGCTTCCAGTCCTTATAGGGAGTGTCGGCGGCTTGCGCCCATCCTAGTGGATAGTTTCCATTGGTGGCAGCAGAGGTCCCGATCTCACCGATCTTATTCAGGTTATCTTCAATGTTCTGCTGTTCAGGTATCGCCCTGGGCAATAATCCCTGATCGATGGTCCCATTGAATGTTCCCTCTTTGCTTGCGCCATTGTCGCCGATCATGACATAGATCAACGTGTTGTCTAACTGGCCGATCTCTTTCAAATGGTTGACTAAGCGGGCGACCTCAAAATCCGTGTAGGTCAAATAGCCCGCATAAACCTCCATGAAGCGCGCGTAGAGTTTCTTTTCGTCCGGGGTCAGGCTGTCCCAGGCTTTCACATTGGGGTTGCGATCAGGTAGTACCGCGTTCGCGGGAATCACTCCAAGTTTCTTCTGTCGCTCGAAGACCTGTTCGCGATACCAGTCCCAACCCTTATCGAACTTGCCCTTGTACTGATCGCTCCAGAACTTGTCCACCTGGTGCGGAGCGTGCGTGGCGCCCGGCGCGTAGTAGAGAAAAAAGGGCTTGTTCGGCGCGACTTTCTCCTGGCGGTCGATGTAGAAGATCGCCTTGTCGGTGATCTGATCGCTCAGGTGGCGGCCGTCGGGACGAACATGCGCCTGATCCTCCACCAGGTCCGGATGATACTGGTCCGTCATCGAGCCGAGAAAGCCAAAGAAATGATCGAAGCCTTTTCCCGTCGGCCAATGATCGAAGGGGCCAGCATCGGTTGCCTCTTCGTCCGGCGTCACGCCGTACTTACCTACCGCGAAGGTGTTGTAGCCGTTATCGCGAAGAATCTCGGCAATGGTTCCCGCTGTGGGTGGAGTCCTGCCATCCCAGCCAGGGAATCCAGCAGACATGACGGTGTGTGAAAATCCAGACTCATGCACGGATGCGCTGTTGCGGCCGGTCAGCAGGGCTGAGCGGGTGGGTGCGCAAATCGCCGTTGTATGAAAGTTCGTATAGCGCAAGCCATTTTCTGCAAGACTGTCGAAAGTGGGTGTATTGATCAGTCCGCCGAAGGTGCCAGCCGCGCCATAGCCCACGTCATCCAACAGTATCCACACGACGTTTGGAGCGCCAGCTGGCGCTTTTACAGGCTCCGGCCACCACTCTTTCGATTCGGCGAGGGTTCTGCCCACAACTCCCTGATAGGGCTGTGCCGACTGTGCGTGCAGCGGGAGGCTCGCGCCCGCCGCAAGGATTAACGATGATGTCAATGCATTCAAAAAGCTTTTCTCGTTCATAAATCTCCTGTTGGTTTCAGTCATTCAAAGATGACTCGGTGATTTGTTGACTAACGTATTCGGCAGCCAAGTCACAATTAATCGCGAACTGGCCGCAATCAAAACATTCCGACAACGCTACTTGCTGCTACTGGCTTGTGCCGCCGCCTGCTTTTGCCGGTCAAGATACCACTGAGGCAGGTAGGTGTGGTGAGTGAGTTTAATATCGTCAAAGGTGAGGTAGGGGGCAAGATGATGAGCTTTGGCCTGCTCTTCGAATTCCGCCTTCAACTGCGTCAGCTTCTCCGGGTACTTCTTGGCCAGATCGATGCGCTCGGTCGGATCGTCGTTGAGGTTGTAGAGCTCCCAAGTGCTTTCATCCAGAGGCGGATTCACGATTGCATTTTTGGTGAGAATGTCGTTGGGATAGGCCAGTTCAGCCTTCCATCCGTTGTCGTAAATCGACCGCGAGCCGAAGATGTAGTAGTACTGCAATGTGTGACGAGTCGGAGCCTGGGCGTCATCAATCGAATAAGCCAAAGACGTTCCTTCAATCGGCTGCTGTTTGATGCCGCGAATCTCTTCGGGAGCCTTGATGCCAACCAGATCAAGCGTGGTGGGTAGAAGATCGATTACATGGCTGTACTGGGTGCGAATGCCTCCCTTTTCCTTGATGCCCTTGGGCCAATAAACGATGAGAGGGTTGTGTGTGCCGCCTTCGCTGTTGGCATCTGATTTCCAATAGCGGAAGGGCGTGTTAGCGGCCTGCGCCCAGCCCAGTGGATAGTTGCCTTGATGGGAATCAGGCGTACCGATCTTGTCGATGTTGGCGAGATTATAGGCCACTCGATCCTCATCGGAAACCAGCTTGCCGCGATAGG
The DNA here is from genome assembly GCA_049512795.1 of Occallatibacter sp. Classification (GTDB taxonomy): domain Bacteria; phylum Acidobacteriota; class Terriglobia; order Terriglobales; family Acidobacteriaceae; genus Telmatobacter. The sequence continues at coordinate 2,470 of JBEKWT010000054.1, read as the reverse complement.
ATTTGTCGATTGTGCCTTCCTGCGATCCTTCCTTGCTCGCGCCGTTATCGCCGATGGAGATAAAGATCAGCGTGTTATCGAGCTGTCCGATCTCCTTCAGGTGATTGACCAGGCGGCCAACCTCAAAGTCCGTGTAGGTCAAGTAGCCCGCGTAGACTTCCATGAAGCGCGCATAGAGCTTTTTCTCGTCGGGCGTCAGAGAGTCCCAGGCTTTGATGTTCTCATTACGTTCGGGAAGGATTGCATTGGCGGGTATCACGCCGAGTTTCTTCTGGCGCTCAAAGACCTCCTCGCGGAATGCATCCCAACCTTTGTCGAACTTGCCCTTGTATTGATCGCTCCAGTATCTGTCGACCATGTGCGGGGCGTGCGTGGCACCGGGAGCGTAATAGAGGAAGAATGGCTTATCAGGCGCGGCCTTTTTCTGCCGGTCGATATAGAAGATCGCCTTGTCGGTGATCTGGTCGCTCAGGTGGCGGCCATCGGGAGTCGCGTGCGCTTGGTCCTCCACCAGATCCGGCTTGTACTGATCGGTTGCTGAACCTAAAAATCCGAAGAAGTGGTCGAAGCCCTTGCCGGTCGGCCAATGATCGAATGGACCAGCATCGGTGGCTTCCTCGTCGGGCGTAATACCGTACTTGCCAACAGCAAATGTGTTGTAGCCGTTGTCGCGCAGGATCTCGGCGATGGTGCCGGCCGTGGCAGGCACGCGCCCATCCCAGCCGGGAAAGCCTGCCGACGAGCCAATATGCGAGAAGCCTGATTCATGCACCGATGCACTGTTGCGGCCGGTCAATAGAGCCGAGCGGGTGGGTGCGCAGATGGCGCAGGTGTGAAAGTTGGTATAGCGCAGACCATTGTTGGCCAGAGCATCGAAAGTGGGAGTATTGATCACACCGCCGAATGTGCCGGCAGCGCCATAACCCACATCGTCGATCAGGATCCAGACCACATTTGGTGCGCCGGCAGGCGCTGTGACAGGTTTTGGCCACCATTCTTTTGACTCGGCAAGGGTTCTGCCCACAACTCCTTGATAGGGCTGCGCCGTCTGTGCGTGCAGCGGAAGACTTGCTCCAGCCGCAAGAACTAATGTTGATGTCAACGCGTTCAAAACTCTTTTCTCGTTCATAAATCTCCTGTTGGTTTCAGTCATTCAAAGATGACGCGGTAAAAATGTTGATTGGACCAGCGATGTTCTGTCGCAAAGCTTCCGCACCCTGTAAGGACGAGGAAGAAAGGCCGGGCGTTAATCACATCACCACAACCTCGTGCGACAGACAGCTAGGCGAGAGCAACTCCATGCTTCTTCAGCGGCGAGGCGTTTACGACGCCCGCACTTCTTCGCGCTCTGGCCCACTCCATCACTCGCGCCGGTGCTCGATTCTGCTTCAGCTCTTCAGCCATGAAGCGCATATACGGATCGATATGATGGAAGAAATGCTTGTAGCCCGCGCAGAGATAGTTCAGCCCATACTCGCCGGAAGCGGTTGTCATGAATCTGTGCTTGGGACACTCGCCATTGCAGGCAAAACGCACATCACACTGACGGCAATCAGAGGGCAGCGCAAATTCCTTTGCATTGCCAAAGCGCGTTTGCTGCGGTGAGCTCACCAGGCTCGACAGATGCTTCTGCATGATATTTCCCAGCTTGTTGTCGGGATAAACAAAATGGTCGCAAGAGTACACATCGCCGTTGTGCTCGACTGCCAGTGCGCTTCCGCACTTGGGAGAAAAAACGCAGAGCGACTGCGGCACCCCATACCATGACTCCAACGCAACATCGAAGACCTGCACATAGACGCGGCCCACATCCTGAATCACCCAATCGTCAAAGACCTGTTGCAGAAATTTGCCGAATTGCAACGACTCAACCGACCACTCCGAGATCGCCGACTCCTGCCGTGAATAGGGCTTCAACAAGACGAGACCGTTGGGGTCCGGCTCTTTGGCGAGCTGCTCGACGATGGGAATGAATTGCAGGTACTTGCTGCCGATCTCCTTGAGAAAGCGATAGACATCGCGAGCGCGATAGGAGTTCAGGCGATTAATGACCGTAAGCGTGTTGAACTCTACGCCATGCTTCTTGAGAAAGCCCAGGCCGCGCATCACGCGCGCGTGCGTTGGCTTGCCGCCTTTGTCCACGCGATAGGCGTCGTGAACATCTTCAGGCCCATCGATGGAGAGTCCGATGAGAAACTTGTTGCGCGCCAGAAACTCGCCCCAGGCATCGTCGAGCAGCGTGCCGTTGGTCTGGAATGCATTATCGACGGTCTTGCCGTTTGCATATTGTTTTTGCAACGCGACGACGCGTTCGAAGAATGGAATCCCCAGCAGCGTTGGCTCACCGCCCTGCCAGGCAAAGCTGACATGGTTATCAGGCTGCGATTGAATGTACTGACGAATGTAGGTTTCGAGCACATCATCCGCCATGCGGAATTCGCGCCCACTGCTTGCGTAGAGATTTTCCTTT
>JBEKWT010000053.1:0-12222 GCA_049512795.1 Occallatibacter sp. | reverse complement strand
CGTCGAGCACCGTGACGGTGTCGCTGCCTCCGTTGGTCACGTAGGCGTACTCGCGGTAGTTGGGCGGGTACTGGGGAAAGTCGTGGGGACGGCATCCTGCGAGAGAGAGCGCGAGAAGGGCGGCTGCGAAACGTGCCGGCTCGAAGACACTCGATCTGCGCGAACTTTCCACTGTCCGATTACTCGCCCGCAACGGCGGAAACGGTGACGCCCCGCGTGAGATGGCGGCCGACGACCGGCGCAATCTTTTCGATCTCGCTCATCATGGTTGCGAATTGTGCGGGATATAGAGATTGGGGCCCATCGGAGAGCGCGGCTTCGGGGTGATTGTGCACCTCGACAATTACGCCGTCAGCGCCGGCGGCGACCGCGGCGCGGGCCATGGGCAGAACGCTGTCGCGGCGGCCGGTTCCGTGGCTGGGATCGACGAGAATGGGCAGGTGGCTGACGTGGCGCAGCGCGGGAACGATGCTCAGGTCGAGCGTGTTGCGCGTGTGATCGGTAAAGGTGCGCACTCCGCGCTCGCAGAGAATGACTTCGTAGTTGCCCTCGCTCATTACATATTCGGCGGCCATCAGGAACTCTTCGAGCGTGGCGCTCATGCCGCGCTTGATGAGCACGGGCTTGCGCAGGCGGCCGGCTTTTTTGAGGAGAGAGAAGTTCTGCATGTTTCGCGCGCCGATCTGGATTACGTCGGCCCATTCGGCAACGAGGTCAAGGGTCTCGGTGTCGAGCGCTTCAGTGACGATGCGCAGGCCGAATTTTTCGCGAATCTCGGCCATGATTTTCAGAGCTTCCAGGCCCAGGCCCTGAAAGGCGTAGGGAGAAGTGCGCGGCTTGTAAGCCCCGCCGCGGAAAAACTGCGCTCCGGATGCGGCGACCTCGGCGGCGATGGCAAAGGCCTGGTCTCGAGTTTCAATAGAGCAGGGACCGGCGATGACGGCGAGGTTGCGGCCGCCGATGGCGGCATTGGATCCGGCAAAGCGGACGACAGTGTCTTCCTCTTTTACGTCGCGGCTGGCGAGTTTGTAGGCTTTGGAGACGCGAATGACTTCCGCAACGCCGGAGAGCGATTCCAGGTTGCCGCGATTGGCTTCGCCCTGATTGCCGGTGATGCCGATGGCTGTGCGCTGTGCTCCGGGAAGGGGATGGGGACGGAAACCCAACTCGACGATGTGGTCGCAGACCGCCTGAATCTCCTCCGGCGTAGCCTGCGCTTTCATGACAACCAGCATCTGTGCACCCCGGCCGATGAGTCTATTGGCAGTTTACCGGCTGGGAGAGCGAAGGGCAATGTTTAGGGGGAGATGCGGGACGAGGAGAGTAAAGGCCGTGGGAGGTTCGCGGCTTGATCGGAAGAAGAGATCGTACAACGCAGATCCGGAAAAAAGGGTTAACAACGCAGATCCAGGAAAAGTGGCATCAACGAAAAGGTTTAACAACGCAGATCGGGTGAAACAAGTTTTGGAAAAAGAGCGGCAAAGATTATTTTGATTTGGATTCGTCTGTCGCTTCGGTTGAGCAATTCGCGGCCACAATGGCGGGAGCGATGACCATACCGATAAAGGCAAGAGCAATCAAGAAGTCATGCATGATATCTGTCCCTAGCCGGAGCTCAACGGAACTCGAAACTCAGCCGGCAAAATCCCCCGCGGCCCACTTTATGAAGACGAGATACCGCAGCGCGAGAGTCCAAGGCCGAAGCCGGTGCCGAAGAACAGTTGTGCAGCCGATCTACTTTGCAACCGATGTACAACAGCATCATCGACGGTATGAGAGGAATCTTGAAATAGCACGAAATGCTGGACGGATAAGCGGAAAGTGGTAGAGGGCGCGACTTTTTGTAGAGTTACAAAGGGCGCGGCAAGCCGCAGCCAAGTGCGAAGTTCACAATGCCTGGTGACGGGGCGCACAGGGGCGTGTGACAACGAGGCGAGACCGGGTAGTGCCCTGATTCAAAGTTTTGAGGCTCACCAATAACTTTCTATTTACGGGATGGAAGGCCTATCTCGGAGGTTCTGCAAGTCTCGTTTCCTAGAGAGACCACACGCCATGTTCGCTGATTGCGGCGTGCATAGCATCTGGAGCGAGATCCAATTCCCCGGGCCACGTCACGGCACCGTATTCGATCGTCACCTGGGCGAAAAGAGACGGGTCGAGAAGCGCCGCGAAAACGCCTGCTTGCTGGGAGTGCACCAACCGGGCCATGTCGACCATGCCCATCGAGCCGTCGGCAAATGTGACCCGTAGCCGAAACTCTGGAAGAGCCTCGACATCCGTTACGCGCCATGGGGATCGGGGTGCGATCTCCTCAACTAGAGCAACGGGCGAATTTTGCTCGGCGTTTGATTCTGTGCGCATAGTTCCCAATCCTTGATCAGTTCATCACGATGTTGTTGTGCCCACTCTACTACGAGCGCCATAGCCCGTCCCGGCAGTTCCCCGCGAATGACTTCGAGGGTTTGAATGTCAATAAGCGCCTCGAATTCAGCATACAACGCATGAAAGTGCGGTGGAACATGATCTCCGAAGTACATCTGGATCAAGATCCCGTAAAACCTGCTGATAGTCGGCATCTGTTTCTCTTTCTTCGGTTTACAAACAATACTACTTATGCGAATCCATTTCCAGGTCTCAGGTCAAGCAGCCGAGCAATCAAACTATTCTTCATTATCTGGTGATCTGCGTTGCCCTAGTTGTATTTTGCGGTTTCCTGCTTTTGCGATTGCCACTTGACGAAGAGCCACGCGGCATAGCCGAGCTGGATGGCCCACGTAACGGTGTAGGCCGCCCGCGTATAGAGGTGATTGAGCGTGGCCACGATGGCATCGTGATCGGCCGCGGACATGTGCAGCCGCCAGTCGAACGGAGGCTCGGGCGGCGCAGTGAAGACGAGGTAGCCCGCCCAGCCAAAAAGAACGATGGGGACGGCAACGATGAATGCAGTCATCAAGGCGCTTCCAGGTTTCTTCATCGGGGTCCTCAATTCTCCCGGCACAATCGAATTAGAATCAAAAATTCAAAGCGTGTTCGGCTTCAGCGGCGGCGATCTTCTGGTGCTTCCGCTCCACACGATAGCGAAGGGCAAGAATGAGCACGCCCCAGAGAAACCAGGCGAGCATGTTCCAGAGGAGCGCGCCGACCATGGTGGAGTCCATGCCCGAATCCTGCCCGCCGCCAAACACCGGCGCGGGGTGCTGCGTGCGCCACCAGCGGTTGGACATATAGACGATGGGAACGTCGAGGGCTCCGAAGATGCCAAGCACGGCAGCGAGGGTCTGCATCTGGGGCCCGGCGGCGAAGCGGCGCAAGAGCAGGTAGCTGACGTAAATGAGCCACAGAACCAGCGTGGTGGTGAGGCGCGCGTCCCAGGTCCACCACATACCCCATGCGCGGCGGCCCCAGAGCGGCCCGGTGACGAGCACTACGGTGCAAAAAACGACGCCGACCTCAGCTCCGGCGAGCGCCCAGGCGTCGAACATTTGGGCGCGCTCGGCGTGGTTGTGCCGAGAGGCAAGGTAGCCGATGGACCCGATCAGGCTGATGGCGAAAAACAGGAAGGCGACAGACGCCGACGGCACATGGTAGTAGATGATGCGGAACATCTCGCCCTGCGCAGCATCGTTGGGAGCGACATAAATGGCCTGATTGTAGGCCCAGCCGAGCAAGGCGACAGTGATCAATAGATAGATGCCGATGGCGAGTTTTTTCATGGGGAAACCAGCTCTTTCTAGTTTACGACGCTGGCGCACCGGGCGCCGTTGACTCAGGCGCGAAGAGCAATCGGCTTCCCTGTTGCGATACTTTCACGCAGTTTGAAAAGGAACTCAAAGGCGGCCGGCCTGCCACTGCTACGATGAACTATCCTGAGCCCAGATGCGCGATCACCTTGCCACACTGATCGACGATTTTCGCCGTTTCGACGGCGAAATCGCCGTGGTGCGCTACCAGGGCAATCGCCGGCGCGTGACGACGTATGGGGAACTGGCGCGGCTAGCCGGCCGCTTTGCCGCGCTGCTCGGAGCGCGAGGCATCGCTGAGGGCGAGCGCGTTCTGATCTGGGCCGAAAACAGCGCCGAGTGGATCGCCGCTTTTCACGGCTGCATGCTGCGCGGCGTTCTGGCCGTGCCACTCGATGCCTTCGGAACCGCTGAGTTTGTGGCGAGGGTGGCCAAGGATGTGAGCCCGAAGCTCGCGGTCGGCGACGCGCTTCTGCTGGCCAAACTCGCCGCGGCCCACGATGCGCCGCAGGTCCCTGCTCTCGCCTTTGAAGATTTGCTCGGCGAACTGCCCGCCGCGGAGATGGGCGCGATCTCCGGACTCTCGAACCAAACGCCGCTGCAGATTCTTTTTACTTCCGGGACCACGGGCGACCCCAAAGGCATCGTCTTGACCCATGGCAACGTGCTGGCGAGCATTGGTCCCATCGAAGACGGCGCCAAGCCGTACATGCCCTACGAGCGCCTCATCCACCCGCTGCGCATTCTGCACACGCTGCCTCTGAGCCACGTCTTCGGGCAGACGATGGGCCTATGGGTTCCACCCATCTTCATCGCCGAGGTCCACTTCGAGAGCCGGCTCGCCGCGCCGCACCTCATTGAGTTAATTCACGGCGAGCGCATCACCGTCCTCTGCGCCGTGCCGCGCGTGCTGGCGCTGCTGAAGACACATTTGGAGGCAACGCACGACGGACTGGCCGAACGCGTGGCGGCGTCGCTCGAAAAGATAGGTCCATGGCGGCGCTGGTGGCGCTTCCGCCGAGTGCATCGTGAGTTCGGGCTGAAGTTCTGGGCTTTTGTCTCAGGCGGCGGCGCGCTGCCGGGGCCGCTGGAACAGTTCTGGAATGCGATGTGCTTCGTGCTCATTCAGGGCTACGGAATGACCGAGACCACCGCACTCATCACGCTCAATCACCCCTTCCACGTCGCCCAGGGCACCATCGGCAAGCCGGTTGCCGGCCGCGAAGTCAAGCTCGGGCCCGACGGCGAAGTGCTGGTGCGCGGTGACGTCGTCTCCGGCGCAACTTGGGAGGACGGAGCCATGCGCGCGCGCGAGGACGAGTGGCTGGCGACGGGAGACATTGCGGAGCGGCAGGAAAGTGGCGAGCTCAAATTCCTTGGCCGGAAGAGCGAAGTGATTGTCACTGCAGCCGGCGTAAATATCCACCCGGAGGACATAGAGTCCGCGCTCGAAGAACAGCCTGAAGTTGCAGCGTGCGCGGTGGTCGCGATGGAGACGCCGACGGGGCCGGAACCGTGCGCTGTGCTGGCCTGCCGGGGAGCGGGCGAATCGGCACTGGCAGCGATCGAGCGCGCCAACGCCGTGCTGCCGGAGTTCCAAAGGATCACGCGGTGGGTGCTGTGGCCGGAGCCGGATTTGCCGCGGACTTCGACCGGCAAGGTGAGGCGCAAGCCCGTCGCCGAATGGCTCGCGCGCATCCAGGTCGCGGCCGCGGCGCCCGGCAGCGGCAAGGCGGCAACCAGCGGCGAACCTGCGTTCGGGCCGTCATCGGATTGGCTGCTGGCGCTGATCGCGCAGATTACCGGAGAAGCTCATCCCGGCGTGGGCGACGAACTGCGGCTGACCGAAGACCTGCATCTCGACAGCCTGGGGCGCGTGCAGTTAGGTGCGGCGATCGAAGAGCGGCTGGGAATTATCTCGGGAACGAGCCTGCTGGAAGAGGTGCAGACGCTGGGCGAGCTGCGCAGGGTGGTGGCGAGCGAGGGATTGGGAACCCGGGAACAGGGAACAGGGGTTAAGGAACAGAAATCAGAGATCGGAGATCAGGGGTCAGAGATCAAGGGTGAGAAAAGCGGCGAAACCGATTCGGTTGCACATCTGTCTGATTCCGCTGGAGCGGCGGGCGAAGCGCTGGTTACAGCTACGTCGGAGGGGCTGCGGCGGGACGGTGCGCAAGGCGAAAGCGGTGCGACGCTGGAGGCCGTGCCGGCAGCGGGCGAAGCGCAGCGACCGTTGCCGCAGGCCGCGGCGCAGCAAGAGCCGCTGCGACCGCATTTTCTCTATCCCGAATGGCCGTGGTGGAAGCCATTCCAGTGGATTCGCGAGGCGTTTATCGAGGCCGTGATTCGCCCGATCACATGGCTGCTGGCGGCGCCGCGCGTTGTGGGGCCGGAGAAACCTCTTCCCCAAGGGCCGCTGCTGATTGTGGCCAACCATGTGACTGCATTCGACGGACCGCTGATGGTGTACGCGCTGCCCGGGCCGTACCGGCGGTGGATTGCGACGGCGATGCTCGGCGAGATGCTCGAGGATTACCGGCACTGGCGCAATCCCAACTGGCCACCGGGACACAAGGGCTTCTACATTTTGGGGCCGCCGGCCTACTGGCTGGTGACGGCGCTGTTCAATGTGTTTCCTCTGCCGCGCCAGCGCGACTTCCAGCGGAGCTTCGCCCATGCGGGCAAGGCTCTGGACCACGGCTACAACGTGATGGTTTTTCCTGAGGGCGCTCGCTCGGCCCAAGGACAACTGGCGCGCTTCAGGCCAGGGATCGGATTGTTGGCCAAGCAGAGCTATGTGCCGGTGCTGCCCGTCGGCATCCGGGGGCTCGGCGAGCTGGTGACCGGAGCACGGCGCTGGTTTCGCTCGGGGACGATTGAAGTGCATATCGGCGAGGCGATTTGCTTCGGCCCTGAAGAGAGCGAGACGGCGATTACCGCGCGGCTGCACGACGAGGTTGAGCGGCTGATGGGAGATGCAGGAAGCCAACCCAACGGGCAGAGACAGCCCGTTGGTGGCCCCGGCCGGCAGCAAGTCGGCTGATGCTCCACTCCGGCGCGAAAATCCTCCACGGCGAACACAGAGTGTGTTCCGCTAGAATCCTGCCCGCGCTTTGAACTCTCGAGCGCGGTCGCGAGCGACGGTGAGGTCTGTACTTTTCAAATCCTTCAGGCGGATGTTGAGAGATCCTCCGGGCAGCGACGATACCTCCCTGATCCACTCGAAGTTCACTAGAGTGCCGCGGTGAATGCGGAAGAAGCGGACCGGGTCCAGCTTTTTCTCCAGTTCTGCGATGGGATGATCGATACAGTAAGCCTTGCCCTCGGAAACCGCGTAGGTGAGCTTGTCCTCGGCGTAGAAATGACTCACGCGATCGAGGTCGAGGAACCAAAGGCGGTCTCCGAGGCGCGAGGCGATGCGGGTGGGAAACTCGGCGTTGCCGTGGCGCAGCGAGTCTGAGATTTGGCGGAGCAGGGCCTGGAGATCCGGCTGCACAGTTTGTCCCGCGCCACGCAAACGCTCCACTTTGTTCAGAGCGCGATCCAGGGTTTCGGGTTCCACCGGCTTGAGAAGGTAATCGACGGCATTTTCGCTGAAGGCCTGCAGCGCGTACTGGTCGTAGGCCGTGGTGAAAACCACAATCGGCTGGCTCGGCAATCGCGCCAGAACATCGAAGCCGGTGAGGCGCGGCATCTGGATATCGAGGAAGCAAACATCAGGCGGATTCCCGCTCAGCGCCGCCACCGCTTCCTCGGGCCTGGTGGTGAAGCCCATGACTTCCACCCGGCCCGTTTTTTCGAGCAGCCGGCGCAGGCGGTCCAGCGCCAGCGGTTCATCATCCACGAGATAGGCACGTAGTTTCATAGGCGCGGCAAAACAATCTCCACCACAGAATAGGCGTCGCGTCGGAAAACATTCAGGCTTGCGCGGTCGCCGAACAACGCGTCGAGACGCTGCACCAGCTTGTCCAGTCCGTGGCCGGCGCACAGGCCGGCCAGTTCAAAGCCCAATCCCGTATCGGCGACATCGATGCGCACGCACTCGGCATCGGCGCGCGCCGTGACCAAAACTTCCCCGCCGTCACTCTGCGGAGTGATTCCGTGCTTCACCGCGTTCTCCACCAGGGACTGCACCGACATGGGTGGAACCATGGTTTCTCGCAAATCAACCGGCACTTCAATGCGTGCGCGCAGTTTTTCGCCGAGGCGCACACGCTCGATGTCCAGATAGCTTTCCACCATGGCGATCTCCCGATGCAAGGGGATCAGCGAATTCGCGCTGCTGTCAAGAGAGACTCGCAGCAACGTCGCCAGGCGGCCCACAATCTGCTCGGCGCGTGCGGGATCGATGGCGATGAGCGCGCTGATCGAATTCAGCGTGTTGAAGAGGAAATGCGGGTGAATCCACGACTCGAGCGACCGCAGGCGCGTCTCTGCCGCAAGTTTTCGCGAGCGCTCTTCGGCGATCTGCTTCTCGTGCAGTTGTTGTTCCATTACCTGCACGCGGCTGAGCAGCATTGCGTGCGTCATGGCGCCGAGACCGAAGACCAGCGCAAGCGGCAATGAGACGCGCACGGTGTAATAGTAGTAGAGCCAGAAATGCTGCCAATTCGAGAAGCCGGCTGCCGCCAGGAGCAATTGCGCCAGCAAGCAGCCGCCAGCGGTGAACACCAGGATGCCCGGAATCGCAACCTTCCACGGTGACACCCTTCGAGCCGCGGCTTTGTCCATCAGCCAACCGAGGATCACAACCGCGAGAAAGCTGGTGAGGTTTGCGTAAACAAATGTGAAAGCCAGGCTCTGCAACAGGTCGCGCATGGGGCGGGTGGGGTTACCCACAAACACGATCAGCTCGACCAGCACCACGGCCACATTGGTCCAGAGCAGCGCGAACAACCATTTGTGCTTGAATGGAGCCACTTTCGTCGTCATGCGCCGCCTCAATTCTTCGTGCTCAACGGTTCCAGCGTGCCGAAGCGGAAGACGCTGAGAGGCAGGGACGTGTCCTGGCCGGGCAGTTTCATTTGCCCGGAGACCTCTTCATAAATGGTGGCGTACTCGATCTGTTTGGTCCCGAGCGACACCCAGATCTCTCCCCAGAAGTCGCTGCGTCCCTGAACGGTGACGCCGCCGGTGGCAAGCTGCAGTGGATTGAAGAATGCCCGGTATTCAATGAGCGCGCAATCCTGACCGTTTCTTTCCGAGCGTCCGACCCATTCCAGCACCGTATCGCGGCTATGGAATGTACCCACGTCTGGCATGTTTACGTCCTGGTCAGTGGAGATGTGAAGCGGAACGTTCAACTTTAGCTTATCGAAGTAATTCTGCCCGAACGACTCGAACATGCCCGTATCCCAAATCAGGTTACGCTCCATGACTGCTGTCGCGGGAAACGATTTGAAGAAATCTGGCTTGAGCGTGTCAGGAGACCCGACGGGGTAGTGGAAGCCTTCGATGAATTCCTGCTTCTGGGCCGGAGGGAAAGGAGCCGTGGCGCCGTCCACCTGCACGTCGCCGACGTTGTTCCACTCGACCTCCCCATTGGCAAGGCCGCGCGTATAGTCACCCGTTACGCGCTGGCGGTGAACCACTTCGCCAGTCGCATTGGCGGTGTCGTAATCGACGGTGAAGCGGTAGGTGCGAGGACCGGCGTCTTTCACGACCGTTCCGTGGGGCAGGTCCCAGGTCTGCACAGTCGGGGTTGGCACAGAGGTGGATTGGGCGAGAAGCAGTTGAACAGACAGGCCGGATGCGGCCCACAGCAAAACGGAGAGCAGAATCATTTTGTTGAACATGAGTGGAATACCTCTTAGGGCGCAGTGTCGCACCGGCAGCGAAGGCATGCACCCACTTAACGATGGAAGGCAATAACTGCCGACCAAACGCCGGCCCTGGCCGACGAGCCGAGGGTGGCTCACAGGGCTGAGAGACTTTTGCAACCAGATCGAGACGCCGCAGGTGTACACGGGCGGATGCGATGCATTAGCCTCTAATCTCGACTCCTTGTGGGATGTGGGCGCCTTCATGATGACGAACGTGAATCAGCAGGAACTTGAAAAGCTGTTTGAAGTGGCGCGGAAGGCCGCGGAGAATTCTTACTCGCCGTACTCAGAGTTCCGTGTGGGAGCGGCACTACAGTTGGCGAGCGGCGAGATTGTGACCGGTACTAATGTGGAGAACGTGAGCTACGGGCTGACAATTTGCGCGGAGCGGGCGGCGGTGGCTCGGGCGGTTTCCGAATTCGGGCCGAAGATGCGCATTGCGGCGGTAGCGGTCACGAACCTGAATGGAAAGGCCAGCCCTCCGTGCGGCGCATGCCGGCAGGTGCTGGCCGAATTCATGGCGCCCGACGCGCCGGTAGTTTTTCCAGCCGCGGACGGGACGCGGACGATGACCCTAAGCGAGCTGTTGCCGCTGGGGACGGAAATGAAGCTGAAGTAGGGGATGAAGCTGAAGTTAGGCACTGAATCCATGATGCAGCGAGACAGCAATTCGACAGAGCTTTCAGCGGCACCCTTGCACATGATCGACATCATCCGCAAGAAACGCGACGGCGGGGAGCTTGACCTGCGCCAGATTGCATTTGTGGCGGCCGGCGCGGCGAACGGGTCGATCCCGGAGGCGGAGCTGGCGGCGTGGCTGATGGCTTCGTGGCTGAAGGGGCTGTCGCTCGATGAGACGCGCGCGCTGACGCTGGCGATGCGCGACTCGGGCGTCAAGTTTTCGCCGACGGGGCTGGGCCGGCGGACGGTGGACAAGCATTCGTCGGGCGGGGTGGGCGACAAGACGAGTTTTCTGGTGGCACCGCTGGCGGCGGCGTGCGGCGTGGCTGTGCCGATGATCAGCGGGCGCGCGCTGGGGCACACGGGCGGAACGCTGGACAAGCTCGAGGCGATTCCCGGATACCGGACTGCGCTGACGCTGGCCGAGTTCGAGGCGGTAATCGCGAAGTGTGGCGCATCGATCATCGGGCAGACGGATGAACTTGCTCCCGCAGACCGCAAGCTTTACGCGCTGCGCGACAGAACGGGGACGGTCGAGAATCCGGGGCTGATCTGCGCGTCGATATTAAGCAAGAAACTGGCGGCGGGGCTGGACGGATTGGTGCTCGATGTGAAGACGGGATCGGGCGCGTTCCTGCGCAAGCAAGAGGACGCGGAGTTTCTGGCGGCGTTGATGGTTGCGGCGGCCGAGGCTGCGGGGACGCGGACAGTGGCGCTGCTGACTGACATGAGCCAGCCGCTGGGGCGCGCGGCGGGAAATTGGATTGAGCTGGAGGAGTGCGTGGAGCTGCTGCGCGGCGCGCGGCCGGAGCGGAGCCCTGAAACGAATTTCGACTTGCGCGAGCTGTCGCTGGTTCTGGCCGGATGGATGATTTATCTCGGCGGTAAGGCGGAATCGGCGACGACCGGCTATACGCTGGCCGAAGCGGCGCTCGATGATGGCGCTGCGCTGGCCGCGTTTATGAAGATGGTCGACGCGCAGGGCGGCGATGTGAGCGTGTTCGACGATATGAAGAGCTTTCACAAGCCGGGAGCGACGGAGATTGTTGCCGCGTGGGAGAGCGGGTTTGTGGCCGAGATGGATACGACGGCGCTGGGCTGGGCGGTGCAGCGGACAGGCGCGGGGCGCGAGAAGGCTGGTGAGCCGGTCGATCCGCATGCGGGAATTCTGTTTCATGCGCGGCGCGGGGCGAAAGTTGAGCGCGGCGAACCGTTGGCGACGGTGTACGCGACGCGACCGGAGTTGCTGGCGGAGCCGGTGGCGATTTTGAAGCGGGCGATTGACTTTTCCAAGACCGTGCCGAACGCAGTGCCGCTGGTGGGGCGTGTGTTCACGCGCGAAAACGCCGAGGCACATCTAAAAGCAGCTTCTAGCTCCTAGCTTCTAGCTCCTAGCTTCTAGCTGCTAGCTTCTTTGTGCCCGGGCAAAGCGAGATTCCTCTTCGGTGGGCAAATGATTTTTTTGCGAGGACGAGCTTGGGCGAAGGCCTCGACCTAGATCTGCGGAAATATCTTTTCTTCAATCCGCGGCGGGTTCTGGTCGAAGTCGCTGAAGCGAATCCAGCGCGGGCGGACGACGAACCAGGTGATTCCGGGCCAGCTCATGCGCGCCGGACCGTCTGGCCAGGCGGCGAAGTACACCTGCTGGTAGCGGCGAAGATCGTCGCCTTCGGGCTCCATGGCGAGCCCTTCGAATTGAACCGTCTGCTCCGACTCCCAGCCACCGACGACGAAGGAGCAGGAGGGCCGGGCAATGAGATTCAAATACTTTCGCGACGACTTCACTGTATCGAAAACGATTTCGAGGTCGGGAGTTGTGGCGATGCCGACCAGCGCCGATTGTGGAGTTCCGGCTTTCGACGTGCTCGATACAACTCCGTAGCGAAAGCGCGCCATAAACAAGTGCAGAGCCGCTTTGTCCATAACTACCTCCGGGAGTTCCCGCTATCCATTTGATTTTCGCGTTCCTGCCTGTCCGC
>JBEKWT010000052.1:0-12265 GCA_049512795.1 Occallatibacter sp. | reverse complement strand
CGCTGCGACCCTCCGATGATCTCGCCGTATCCTTCCGGCGCCAGCACGTCGACGCACAGCGCGTAGCGCGGATCCTTCGCGTCGGGTTCCATATAGAACGCCTTCACATTCGCCGGATAGCGATGCACCATCACCGGCCGATCGTACTGCGAGCTGAGCCATGTTTCGTCAGGCGAGCCAAAGTCGTTTCCGTATTCGAACGGCGCTTCCAGCTTCCCGTCCTCGTGGGCCTGGTTCAGCATTTCGGCGGCCTCGTCGTAGCGCAACTTCGGAAACGGCGCTTTGATCGCCTCTAATTTCGCCGCATCGCGCCCGATCACCTGCAGCTCCGGCGCGCGGTTCTTCACGACGCTCGCCACAATGTGCGAGATGAAGTTTTCCGCCAGCTCCATCAGCCCGTCGAGGTCCATGTAGGCCACCTCGGGCTCGATCATCCAGAACTCCGTCAGGTGCCGCCGCGTCTTCGATTTCTCCGCGCGGAACGTCGGCCCGAAGCTGTACACCTTGCCCAGCGCCAGCGCTGTCGACTCGATGTAGAGCTGTCCGCTCTGCGTCAGGTAGGCGGGATCGCCGAAGTAGTCCACCGGAAACAGGGTCGACGTTCCCTCGCACGCCGCCGGCGTCAGAATCGGCGGATCGGTCCTGATAAATCCATTGGAGTCAAAATACTCTGCCGCCGAGCGCATAATTTCGGCGCGAATCCTCAAAATCGCCGATTGCCTTGGGCTACGCACCCACAAGTGCCGCCGCTCCTGCAGAAAATCGACGCCATGCTCCTTCAAGGTGATCGGGTACGGGTCCGACTCCGGCACGCGCTGCACCACCTGCACGTCTTCCACATCCAGCTCGAACCCGCCCGGCGCGCGCTTGTCAGCACGCACCTTGCCCGTGACAATCACCGACGACTCCTGCGTCAGGCCTTTCAGCTTTTCAAAGACTTCCGGCGTCACGCTCTTCACGTGAGCCACTCCCTGGATCGACCCGGTTCCATCGCGGAAAATCGGGAAGAGCAGCTTTCCGCTCTCGCGCGAGTTGTAAAGCCACCCTTGCAAGGTGACGGATTGCCCCTCGTGCCGGCCGATTTCGGCAATTGTGGCCACTGGCGGAGTGTTTTCTGCGACTTTCAGGTCGTCAGTAACGCTTTCTTCACTCATAATCAGCAGGCTTTCTGGACGGCGCCTCGTTCCATCGCGCCGGACTTTCCAGTCTAACGCGCATCGCGCCACTGCGTACCCCGCACCCATTCCCGGGCAGTTGTTTCGTGCTACCAGAAACTGTTTTGATTGGACAACAAATGCCGCCAAAGCGCATCCTAACTTGGTAAGGAGCGGCGATGATCGATAGGCTCGAGGCAAATGGCGGCGGAGAGATGCACAAAACACTGGCGGATGCCGACACCGCCGAGCGCTTTATCACCGAGAAGCACCTGGGCGAGCGCATACGGCGCTTGCGGCTCAAGAAGTCGATGGGCCTGGTGGATCTCGGCAAGCACACCGGGCTATCGGCGAGCTTTCTTTCGCAATTGGAGACCGGCCGCGTAGTGCCCACCCTTCGTAACCTGGCGCGCATTGCGATGGTCTTCTCCAAGGATCTGTCCTATTTTTTTGAGACCGAGCCGTCGCCGATCTTCCGCGTGCACCGCAAGAAAGATCGCGTGCGCATGCCGCAAACCGGAGTTGAGCCGCCCACCTACACTTTCGAAAGCCTCGGCTACATGGTGGCCGACCGGCACATGGACCCTTACTTCGCTGAATTCGTTCCCCTGGCCGTGGATGTCGAGCCCAAATCGCACATGCATACCGGCTTTGAATTCCTTTACGTGCTTGCGGGTGAATTGGCGTTGCGGCATGGTGACCAGGAGGCCAAGTTGAGCACGGGCGACGCTGTCTACTTCGACGCGGGAACCCCACACTCCTACCGCTGCGCAGGCGCCAGGCCTGCTGAAGCCGTCATCGTGACCATGCTTCAGGCGCCGGCAGACCATCCGCAATCGCTGCGGCCGCCAGTTGTTGCGGTGCAAGTGCGCACGGCGCAACCCGCAACGCCGCCGAGACCGAGCTTGGCTGACGACAAATAGCAGCCTGCCTAATTCTTTGTTGGTGAAGGATTCAATTCCCCGTAGGTGGGGAATGGAGCAGGCTCGGTGCTGGTGGGCATCGCCGCCAGTGTCTTCAAATCCGCTTGCACCTGCGCCCACGCGTGGGGCTTTCGCTTGGTCGCGATTGGCGCGTTCGGGTCGGAATAATACGCCTGCACATCGCTCTTGATCCCTGGCGGAATCGGCTGACTCGGGTCGCGGGTCAGGCGGTGCAGAAGCTCCGCATAGGTTTGGTCGGTAAGAAAATAGCCGCCGGGCTTGACCACTAGCCCTGTGTCCAGATCGCGATTGGGCAGCGGATGCTTTGGATCCCGTGGACCCAGCGGATCAGTCAAAGCTGCTGCGCCCGCAGGACTTGCCTGCCCCGTTTCCGTTGGTGTAAAGAAGGCCAGGCGATCGCGAAACACAGTAGTGGCTAAGACCAGGCTGTGCACGTAATCGGCTTCAGCGGCTTGGCTGGGGCCCTTCACTGCGACCATTGACAGCGGGCCCACTTTGGGCAGCACCCAGAGCAGGGCGGCGAGGAAATGCGTCTCGAAACCGGCTTTCTTGCGATAGGCGGCCCAATCGTAGAGCGTTGCGGCTTCGGCCGACTCCTTTTCAATCTCTTTCGCGTCAGCCGTATCCGGCTCCGCTACCTCGTGGCCGCGCCTCATCAGAGTCACCGCGTATGCCACGCGGGGAATGAACGTTCGCGTCGCAAACTGGTATTCCTTCAGATTGAATTCATGCCGCTTGCCGACAGCGAAGTCGTCGGTCACTCCGTACGTCTCAAAGAACGCCAGTGCAAGCTGGTGCGTCGCGACCCTGATCCCGATGTGACGCAAATAGCCGAGCGGCGCCAGACGATGCTTCGCGATCTGATCGATATCAAAAGCGAACTCAACTTGCACATGCTGGTGCTGGCCCTCGGCATAGTTCACGCTTGGCCCGTATCGCGCCGCCAGCCCGGGAAACTGGAGCGCCACGGCCCGGTTCGTTGCTTGCGAGTGCCCAATGGAATCGCCAATGTAGTGTGATTCCGCGCCCACCGCAAAGGCCAGCTCGTTGGCGTTGTGCGCATTACGGAAGAGCGCCACAACAAAATCACCAGAGCGCACATAGTGCGTCAGGTCCGAAAAAAACCCGTCGCCGAAAGGGTAGTACCCCATGTCCTGAATCACGCACCCGCCGTAAGCGAAGGAGCGCGCGCGGTCCAGTTCGGCCGGCGTGAGATTGGGATAGCGGCTCTTCAGAAAGGGAACAATCGAGTCGTTCCAGGTGAGGTCGATGAGCTGCTCATGCGTGAGCAGGGAATAAGCAGCCGCCTGCTGGGGACCGCACATCGGCAACAGCAACAGAATCAGCGCGATGTTTCGCAGTCGGTTGAAAGGCATGGTCATCGGGCCGCGCGGGGCGGCCGTTCAAGGATTTGAGCGGGGCGGAAGCCGGGCCCCGCGTTCATTGTATGGGAACTTCGGCTGCGCGGGAGAAGCAATCGTCCGCTGCCTGCGCCCTGTTCGCCAAGCCTCCGCCGTGAAGAAGGCGGCGCGCGGAGTCAATCAATTCCCGGTGAATTGCAACGGATAAAGTGCAGTTTTCCGAATCAGATTTTATGATTCCCTGGCAGACCGGAATAAACCGGAACAACTCCCGAGGTCACGCTGCTCGACAGCCTCTTTCGGAAGATTAGTCGCCTCGACCCATCACGGTCAGCTCGTGTACCCGAATACAACCAGATTCACAGCCCGCATTCACCCCAGAAAGCCCGATGCGGCCGCCCCGCCCATCGCTTGATCTGAATTGCACCGCAAGTAGTGCACGGCAATTGTGAGTGCTGCGCAAGCGCAGGTATCATGATCCTTTATGGGATCTCCGCCGCCAATCCAGTTCGCCACACTAAGCATGTGGGACACGTTGCTCCTCATGGCCCTGGCATTGGTGGTCTTCGGCCCGCGGCGGCTCCCCAAGATCGGTCGCCAGCTCGGCAAGCTGATGTACGAGTTCCGCAAAGCCTCCAACGACTTCAAATTCCAGATGGAAGAGGAGTTACGCAACGCCGAGGAGGCCGACCGGCGCAAGAAGGAAGAAGAGGAGCGCCAACGCGCCTTGGCTGCGGCCCCACCGCCGGCGCAAATCGAAACGACGGCCTCCCAGGTCCCCGCACTCCCATCCACAACACTGGAATCTGGCGCTCCAGCCTTAACGGAAAGTCCTTACTCCGAAGGAACCGACCCCTACATCGAGGCCAAGGCGGCACATCCAGAAGAGCCGGCGCCGACCGCCGCCGACCTAACTGCCACTGCCGCCGAGACCGACTCCGCGAAGCCGCCGGAGCCTGTGAATCCGATTGAGTCGCGCCATCTGCACATCCAGCCGCCTTCCACCGGCGAGACCGTCGCCGCCGAAAGTCCAAATAAGGTCACCGAAAGCGCCTCACCTGATGCCGAACGATCGGAGCCGGCTGCACACCATGGCTGATCAACTCGATCCGCAGGAAGCCATCGAACGGGCGCGTAAAGCCGTCACAGAGCGCGCTGAGCTCCCCGGCATGAGCCTCATGGAGCACCTCGAAGAGCTGCGCAAGCGCCTCGTTCATTCCGCCATTTATCTCGGCATCGGCTTCATCGTTGCTTACGTCTTCCATGAGCGTCTCTACGGCTTCGTGCAGGCTCCGCTCACCAAGCTCGGCATCAAACTCAACTACACCCACCCCATGGATCCGCTCAACCTTTATCTTCAGGTCTCGCTCATCGGCGGAGCCATCCTGGCCTCGCCATTCATCCTCTATCAGGTGTGGCTCTTCATTGCGCCGGGACTCTATCAGAAAGAAAAGCGCTTCGTGATTCCCTTCATGTCCGCTACCGTTGGCCTCTTTCTCGCCGGCGCGGCCTTCGGCTACTTCTACGTTCTCCCAGGCGCCCTCAAGATCCTTATCATTGGCTTCGGCAGCAAGTTCAACCCTGTCGTCACCATCGAGGAATACACAGGTTTCTTCCTCTCCATCATTCTCGGCCTCGGCGTTAGCTTCGAGCTGCCCATTCTCATCTTCTTCCTGGCTCTCTTCGGAATCGTCAGCCCAAAGTTTCTCTGGAAGAACATTCGCTACGCCATTCTGGCCGTCTTTCTGGTTGCCGCTATCATCTGCCCCAGCCCCGATCCGGGCACCATGTGCATTTACGCTGTTCCCATGCTTGCTCTTTACCTCGTCGGCATCGGCGTAGCCTGGTGGGTCCACCCCGCGCGCAGAAAGAAAAAGGAGGCGGCGGGATGATTTTTTTCTCGCTCGGAAAGCGAGTCGAAGCACGAGCCCTGGGTGCCCGATCCTTGCCGTACGCCGCGGCGGATTTTTGCGGCAAGGGTGGAACAGCACAACTCTCAATCCCAGGAAAGCGAGTTGAAGCGCGAAAGTTGGGTGCCCCATCCTTGCCGCGCCTTCGTTCTTGCGGCAAGGGTGGGATAGCACAATTCTCAATCTTCCTCGTCGCGCTCCTCATCACTCCGTTCGCGGCATTTGCACAGCACTTCGATGGCGCCGGCGCCTACGAGTACGCGCGCGAGTTCGCCGCCATCGGCCCGCGCTGGCCCACCGGCCCCGGCCACGTGAAGGCTGAGGAGTTTCTCCGTACACACTTCCAGCGGGACCACGACCAGCTCGAAGAGGACACGTTCACCGCCAACACTCCCATCGGCCTCGTGCCCATGTGCAACTTCATCGTGCGTTTTCCCGGCGCCAAGCCCGGCGTCATCGTCCTCGCCACGCACTACGAAACCAACTACCCGCTACGCACCATCAACTTCGTCGGCGCCAACGACGGTGCATCCACCACCGGCCTGCTCATGTCCATCGCCGATCGCCTCCGCGATCAGGCCGCCCACTCGCCCAGTAAAAAGCTCGACGGCTACTCCGTTTGGCTCGTCTTTTTCGACGGCGAAGAGGCCATCCAGCAATGGTCGGCCTCCGACTCCACCTACGGCAGTCGCCACCTCGCCGCGAAATGGGGCCGCGACGGCACCCTCAACCAGATCAAAGCCTTCCTCCTCGCCGACATGATCGGCGACAAGGAACTCGACATTCAGCGCGAAACCCGTTCCACCGCCTGGCTTGTCTCGGTTGTTGCCGATGCGGCCAAGAAGTTCGGCTACCAGCGCTATTTCTTCCAGCAGGAGATGGAGGTCGAGGACGATCATCTGCCCTTCGTCGAGCGCGGCGTGCCGTCCATTGACGTGATTGATCTCGACTACGGGCCCAACAACAGCTACCACCACACGGCGCAGGATACGATGGACAAAATCAGCGCCCACAGCCTGACGATCGACGGCGACGTGTTTCTCGAGTCAATCCGGTTGATCGACCAGCGTTGAAGAGCCGTTAGCTATTAGCTTTTAGCCAGTAGCTGAATTCTCGTCGAAGAAACTTCAGGCGATTGTTCTGGGACGGAAAAGCTAACAGCGAATGGCTGAATGGAACAAGGAGCAGCAAGTGTCTCAAGCAGAAATCGGCATTATCGGCGGCAGCGGGCTTTACTCCATGCCTGGCTTCACCAACGTTCACGAGGAGCGTATCGACACTCCGTTCGGCACACCCTCTGAAGCCTTCGTCCTCGGCGATCTCGAGGGCCGCAAGGTTGCTTTTCTCGCGCGCCACGGCCGCGGCCATCGCATTCTTCCCTCCGAGCTCAACTTCCGCGCCAACATTTATGCGTTCAAAAAACTCGGCGTCGAGCGCATCATTTCCGTTTCTGCTGTCGGATCGCTCAAGGAAGAGCACAAGCCCACCGACTTCGTGATTCCCGACCAGTTCGTCGACCGCACGTTTAACCGCATCGCCACCTTCTTCGGCGATGGGATTGTCGGCCACGTCGCCTTCGGCGATCCAGTCTGCGCCACCGTCGCCAAAGCCGCCACCGATGCCTGCGCGAAAGTCGGAGTGGTCGGCAAGCTCGGCGGCACTTACGTCTGCATGGAGGGCCCGCAGTTCTCGACCCGCGCCGAATCGAACCTCTATCGCAGTTGGGGCGCTGACGTCATCGGCATGACCAACCTGCAGGAGGCCAAGCTCGCACGCGAAGCCGAAATCTGCTACGCCACCATCGCCATGGTCACCGATTACGATTGCTGGCGCGAGGGCCACGACGCCGTCACCGTCGAGGAGATCGTCGCGGTGCTCCACAAGAACGCCGACAACGCAGCCAAAGTGGTGAGGGCCGCCGTCGCCGCCATGCCGCCCACGACGCAATTCGCCCGCACCTGCGCCTGTGCGTCAGCCGCAAAGTTTGCCGTGCTCACGCAGCCCGACGCCATTCCCGCAGCCGCTAAAGAGCGCCTCAAGCTGCTCTTCGGCAAATACCTGGGCTGGTAAACTTGAGAACTGGCACGGCCAGCGCGATGACTGCAACATCACAATCCGGTCCGTTGGCAGACCAGCAGCTTGCTTCCAATTTGGCAAAGCTCTGGCCCCATCGGGAGCACGAGGCGCCCTCTATCAGTGGAGTGCTTTGTAGGGTGGGTCTGCATCGATGGCGCTCGCTCGACACATCCGAGATTGCGCCTCACAAACGAGTGCGCTTTTGTTTCTGGTGTTCGGTCGTGAAGATCGATGGCCACATCTATACGCCTTGAACCGCACAGCAACGGCTTCAGTCATTTAGGAGACCAATGTCCATCACCGTAGTCGGCAGCGTGGCTTACGACTCCATCGAAACCCCCGCCGGACGCCGCGAGCGCTGTCTCGGTGGAGCGGCGACCTATTTCTCGCTCGCCGCCAGTTTCTTTACCGATGTGCGCGTCATTGCCGTCGTCGGCGAGGACTTCGGCCGTAAGCAGGAAGCAGTCTTTGCCGCCCGCAACATCGATACGCGCGGCATTGAACACACCGCCGGCAAAAGCTTCTTCTGGGAAGGCTCTTACCTCGAAAATATCAACGAAGCGCAGACTCGCAACACCGAGCTCAACGTCTTCGCATCTTTCGAGCCCAAGATTCCTGACGCCTATCGCGACTCCGACTTCCTCTTTCTCGCCAACATCGATCCTGTCCTTCAGCGCCGTGTCCGCGAGGCGATGCCCAACGTCAAGCTCGTCGCCGGCGACACCATGAATTACTGGATCAAGGACCATCGTCCGGCCCTGCTTGAAGTTCTCAAGGGCCTCGACGTTCTGCTCATCAACGACACTGAAGCCCGTATGCTGGCCGGCAACAACAACCTCGTTCAGGCTGCGCGTGGCGTCATCGCCCTCGGACCTCACGCGCTGGTCGTCAAGCACGGCGAGTACGGCGCGACACTGTTCTACAGCTCTCCTTCAAAAAATCGAGGCGAGGAGCTTCGCACCTTCAGGGCTCCGGCCCTTCCGCTCAAAGAAGTCATCGATCCCACCGGAGCCGGCGACAGCTTTGCCGGCGGTTTCTTCGGCTATCTCGCTTCGCAGCCCGAGCAGACGCCCGCCGCCTGGCGCCACGCCATGTTTTACGGCAGCGTCATGGGTTCCTACGCCTGCGAGCGCTTCGGCACCGAGCGCCTGCAGCAGATCACGCGCGCCGAAATCGATGCGCGCTTCAACCTCTTTCGCGAGATCACGCACCTTGACTGAGAAGAGGATTTCCAATGCGGAAGGTTGGGCCGTTCTGGCCTTCTGCATGGCCGCCTCAGTGGCCGCCATTCTTTGGAGCTGGCGTCACGGTGCGATGCTCAACTACGGCGATGCCGTTGCTCACCTGCACATCGCGCGCCGCGTCTTCGATTCCCGCACGCCGCGCCTCTCCGAGCTCGGCTCGGTGTGGCTGCCGCTCCCACACATTCTTCTTCTGCCCTTCGTGCAGAATTACTTCTGGTGGGCTACCGGACTCGCCGCCATCATTCCATCGTCGCTTTCCTACATTGCTTCCTGCGCCGGCATCTATCGCCTGGCGCGGAACTGGCTCGACCCAGCGCCCGCGGCTCTTGCGCTCGCCTTCTTCGCCCTCAACCCCAATCTCCTTTACCTGCAGACCACAGCCATGACCGAGCCGCTTTTCCTTTGCGAATTCATCTGGATCGTGGTCTGGCTTGTGGAATGGCGCACCGCCCTCGACGGTGAGACTGCAGCCGTTAGCTTCGAACTACGCTCGGCTCCGCAGGTATCGCGCTCGAACATTGCGCACTCAGTGCGACTCCAGGCCTGCATCGCAACCGCGCTCGTCGCCGCCACTTTTACGCGCTACGACGGCTGGATCATCGCCCTCGTTGCCTGGAGCGGCGTTGCAATTACGCTCCTCCGTCACGCGGCCAAGGGCGAGCGGGGACGCCTCGCCGCACCTGCGCTTTGGCTGGCCACGGTCGCTATCGCCGCCGCGCCCCTGCTCTGGTTTCTCTACAACTCCGTCTGTTTTGGCGATTGGCTCTACTTCGCGCGCGGGCCCTATTCCGCTCACGCTATCGAGCTCCGCACTGCCGCATCGCCTGGTTGGCCGCCGCATCCCGGCTGGCACAGCCCCTGGGTCGCGCTTCTCTACTACCTCAAAGTCTCCGAGCTCGACTCTGTCGCAGCTCCCGGCTGGGGCAATGCCTGGGGCAACATCGTCCTCGCCAGTGCCGCGCTCGGAACCGTCGCCGCCTGGCTCGTCAAAAAATCCGCCGCCCGCCGCCGCGCTCTGGCCTGGACATTCCTGCTGTGGCTACCTGTCCCGTTTTACGCGTGGTCCGTTGCGTACGGATCGGTCCCCATCTTTTTTCCCGCGTGGTGGCCGTACACCTGGTACAACACACGCTACGGCCTCGAACTTCTGCCCGCGCTCGCGCTTGGCCTTGGTTTCGCGGCCCAGTTGGCTGCCGACGGCCTCGGCCGCATCAAAGTTCCGAGTCTCCCACCCCTTATTCCCAAACTCGCGCTTACGCTCCTCTTAGCTTTCGCAGGCCTCAACGTTTTTGCGCTCCTGTGCTCCGGCCCGATCGTCTTCGTTGAAGGCACCAAGAACGCTGACGCACGCCAACCTTACGACAACGCCATTCCACCGGCTCTCAAGTCGTTGCTCATCCACGATCCACACGCGCCCGTGCTCATGAACACATCCCTCTACCCTGAGATCGTTGCCTCCACCGGCATTCCTCTCCGTCAGACCATCAACGAGAGCGACCTCGAAATCTATCGCTCCGCCCTCGCAGCGCCAGCCAGCCACGCCGCCATCATCGTCACATTCGACGGCGACGAGATAGACAAAGCCGTCAAAGCGGATCTCGCCGACCTCACGCTGATGGACCGCTTCACAGCCGAACATCAGCCATCGGCCGCGATCTATGTCTCCACCAAGTGGTTCGATCGCCCCCATGTTTCTTTTTAAGCGCGCGCTCTTGCATCACTCGGCACATCTCCCAATTCCGGATCTGCTGCCGACTCGCATCGGTGTTAGCATCGGGCTGGGAAGCACAGTGATTTTCGCAGCCGTACAACTCGCTCGTCCATTTGCCGTTCGCGATCCGGAGGAAGATTGATCCCCTTCACCAAGGCTCACGCGTGCGGGAACGATTTCCTCATCGTGACTGAAGAAGCTGCGGCAGGCCACGATCCCGCGGCACTCGCGCGCCGCCTCTGCCAGCGCAACACCGGCATTGGCGCAGACGGCATTGAGTTTTTTGCCTGGAAAAACGAGTCTGGGCCGGGCCCGCATTCCGGCCGCATCCGCCTCCACAACGCCGACGGCTCCATCGCCGAGATCAGCGGCAACGGCACGCGCTGCGTCGCGGCGTGGATGGCCGACGCGCTCGGCTCGAAGCCCGGCGACAAGCTCGAAATCACAACCGATGCCGGTCTCCGCGTCTGCCGCATTGACGCCGTCCGCAATCGCGACGACTTCACCGTCGAAGTCACTACCGGAATGGGCGTGCCCCGGTTTGTGCCGCACACGCTCAAGCTGATTGACGGTGTTGAGGTCGTCGGCGTCGAAGTCTCCACCGGCAATCCTCACTTCGTCGTCCTCGTCGAAAAGCCGGACTTCGCCATCGGTAAGCGCGCTTGGATGGGACTCGGCGCAGAGATTTACGCGCATCGCGATTTTCCCCAGCGCACCAATGTCGAGTTTGTGCGCGTCGTAAGCGAGCACGAGATCGAGATTCGTATCTTCGAGCGCGGCGTGGGCCCCACGACTTCGTCGGGCACCGGAACTTCCGCCGCCGCCACGGCAGCTCTCGCGTTGCGCCGCTGCATCTCGCCGCTCAAAGTTGTTGCGCTCGGCGGCCCGCAAACGGTCGCTTGGGACGGCCCCGGCACTGAACTGCATCTCACGGGTCCAGCTGCGCTCATCGCCCGCGGGGAGGCCTGGTGAGGAGATCTGGTGAATTGAAGGCCCTGCTCAAGCCACCGCCCGTCGCGTTGGATGCGGCCATCGGCATCGTCGCCCCGGCGTCTTCGGCAAATCCTGAGCGCGTCGATTTGGGATTGGCCGCGCTCCGCTCGCTGGGCTATGCGCCCAAGCCGGCGCCCAATGCTCTCCTGCGCGAGCCGCTCTACTTTGCCGGAACTCCGCAGCAGCGACTCGCCGATCTGCACGCAGCCTTTGCCGATCCTGACACCGCCGCCGTCATGTGTATTCGCGGCGGCTACGGGTCAAACTACCTGCTTGATAACCTCGATTTCGCGATCATCGACGCGCACCCCAAGCCGTTCTTTGCCTATAGCGACCTGACCGGCATCCAGCTCCGCCTGCTCGACGAACTGGGCCTGCCCGTCTTTCACGGCCCCATGCTCGCGGCTGATTTCTATCTCCCCAACGGCGTGCATCTTGAAAGCTTTCGCGCCGCACTGGCAGGCGAGCCCTATAGCGTCGGCGCCGCGGAAGGATTGCGTAACCTCAAGCCCGCCGCGTCTTCAACCACCGCGCGTGGCAAGCTCTATGGCGGCTGCCTCAGCATTCTCATTTCGCTTCTCGGCACGCCGTGGGAACCCAGCACCGAGGGCACTCTGCTGTTTCTTGAGGACACGGGCGTCAAGCCCTACCAGATCGATCGCATGCTCTGGCAACTGCGCAAAGCTGGAAAGCTCGACGGTGTCCGCGGCATCGTCTTCGGCGAGATGCTCGATTGCGCTTCGTCCGGAGCCCCTGCGTCGCTGCTCGAAGAAGCCATTCTCAATGCTCTCGATGGTCTCGATGTGCCCGTCATGATCGGATTGCGCAGCGGTCACGTCTCCCGCGAAAATGTCACCCTCACCTTTGGCGTC
>JBEKWT010000051.1:0-15638 GCA_049512795.1 Occallatibacter sp. | reverse complement strand
TCCTTCTCTTCGATGCCCGGCACTTCCAGTTTCAGGACGACCTTTTTCTCGTCCTCATACACATCGACCGCCGGCACAAAGCTGGCCGTCGTCATCGGCCCTTCCCCTTCGTTCAGATCGCGAAACAACGAGTTCATGCGATTCTGCAGCGACACAACTTCACGAAACGGATCCCAACGAGTGATTGCCATGATCTTTTCCTCCTGATGGATCAAAAGAATTCGATTGCAGCGGGGTGGAACACCGGCCGCTCAATCAATTTGATGAGACTATAGCATAAATGATTCATAAAATATGAGCGTTATACACTAATATTCATTAGTATAACTATATTATTCAAAATAGATTGTTTATGGGGATATTGGATAGACCTTGAACCACTTTCCAGCCTTCTGGACCTCAATTGTTCGTTCGCAGGTGCGGCTTTTTGCCCTTAAACCGCCCTGGATCCTGACGGCTCCTGGCGGTTGTCAACCGCGCCGGCGCAGCCTGCCCAGTGCAATACAATCCGCTTCATGCACTTTCTGGGATGGGCAGCCACGGTCAACTGGCACTGGGTCTGGCTCGTCATCGCCGCTTTCCTTGCTGGCGTTCTCAACGCCGTCGCCGGCGGCGGCTCATTCCTCTCATTTCCGGCCCTGTTGAGCATGAAGATCCTGCCCGTGCAGGCCAACGCCACGAACACCGTCGCCATCTGGCCCGGCCAATTGACGTCCGTCGCGGCCTACTGGCCCGATGTGCGCAAAAACGCGCGTGCCGCGCTCCTCATGGGGCTTGCCGGCCTTCTCGGCGGCACGGCCGGGGCTGTTGTCTTGCTCAACACGCCGCAGACGACGTTTCTACATTTGGTTCCGTGGCTGCTGCTGGGCGCTGCGCTGATCTTTGCCGCGAGCGGCCCCGTTTCGCGCTGGCTCGAGCGCTTGAAGCGTGCGCGCCGCGAACGCGCTGCCGCGGGACATATAGGTGCGCCACCTCCACGCCGCACGGCGTTGTTTCTCACCGCCATCGTGGTCAGCTTTTATGTTGGCTACTTTGGCGCTGGCGCCGGCTTTCTCTTTATGACTCTGCTGGCCCTCTTCGGCTATGAAGACATTCACGTCATCAACGCGCTGAAAGTCGTGGCCAACGTTCTGGCAAACGGCATCGCCTTCATCATCTTTATCGTTGATGGGCAGGTCGCGTGGCGCTA
This sequence comes from Occallatibacter sp., assembly GCA_049512795.1. Taxonomy (GTDB): domain Bacteria; phylum Acidobacteriota; class Terriglobia; order Terriglobales; family Acidobacteriaceae; genus Telmatobacter. The sequence continues at coordinate 14,449 of JBEKWT010000051.1, read as the reverse complement.
TTGCATGGCGGCTATGATCGCGGCGGCCATCGGCGGCTACGTTTCGGCCAGCCTGGCGAAGCGCGTACCTCAGCCGGTGCTTCGCGGGCTCGTTGTGGTCATTGGCCTCGGCATGGCTGCGTGGTTTTTCTGGCGCAACTAAACCGGCCCCTGCGGAAATCATCAGCGATCGCCCCACTCCCACCCCCTGCATATCGCCCGAAGTGAGCGCCAGCACATACTGGGCCCATCGTCACGCGTATTTTGAAAATGGCGCAGGGGCTGACCTCCGCGCCGGAAAGAACCACCCGTAAGATGCCCGAACGCTGGATGACGGAACTCATTGGCTCGCTGGCGGGTTTCTGCACAACCCTGTCGCTTGTCCCGCAGCTTCACAGGATCTGGCGCTCGAAGAGCGCTCACGATCTTTCGCTTGCCATGTTCACGGTCTTCGGCATCGGAATCGGTCTCTGGCTCCTCTACGGCATCGGCATTCGCTCCCCTTCGGTCATCGCCGCCAATAGCCTGAGCCTCGTTCTCGTCGTCGCCATCCTCACGCTGGCGCTGCACTATGAGCGCCCCGGCTCGACCCGCCGCTAACTGCTGCTGACCCCTGTAAACTGTCCTTATGAGCCACGAGGGCATCCGCATCGCCTCAAAAGACGAGCAGGAGCGCGACAATCAAGCCAACCGCCCGCTTCCGCGCATCGCCACCACGCCGGAAAAAGTGCGCGTGCTCATGACCGAAGGCAAGGGCCTTGAAATCGACTGGGCCGACGGCCACAAAAGCGCGTGGGGTTTTGCCTGGCTGCGAGACGCCTGCCCCTGCGCTACCTGCGTCGACGAGCGCGCGCAGCAAGGTCGAAAGGCTGGCCAGCCCAAACCGAAGCCTGCCGCCGTGCTTCCCATGTACGCGCCTCCGCCAAAGCCGGCCAGCGCGCACGCCGTGGGACGCTACGCCATCCAGTTCAATTGGCAGGACGGCCACTCCGGCGGAATCTACTCATGGGAGTATCTGCGCCGTGTCTGCCAATGCCAGGAGTGCACGTTTACTGACGCCGAAACCACCGGTACGCCGAACTGAGCGGGTTCCGGAAGTGGTGGACCCGGCTTCCGCAGTTTCCCACTCTCACTTGGTTGCTGGCCTCAAAAGTGAGCCACACGCCGGAAGGCTAACCCGACGACTCCATGCATGATGCCCTCCTCGCTCACCCCATTGAGACTTCAGAAACCAAATCCTGAAGTTCTTTCTTTTTTAGGCTTTCCATAACAACACCCCAGATTTCCACTGTAAACAATGCATTGGTATTTATTTTGCCGTCTATTATCTCCGATAGATTATCAATGAGTTGACCGACCATCGCTTCGCTTTTCGTGCCCGACCTGATTTTTTCCAGTGTCCGAGTGTCGTCTTTTGGATCTAGCAATAATTCTTTACAGCTGCCATACTCCATTTGTCTGCTGTTGAATTTGTCGAAAAAATCCTTCCTTAATCTATCTTTCGAGCTTGTTGGCCAATGATCACACAACCTCTGGATCATGGCATCAATGGCTGACGGACCTAGCTCGTCTATTAGTTTATTCCGTTTTTCTTGACCGAACTGAGCAAAGGCATACCGATCTGTTAAGTGAAGAAAAAAGCATATAAACTCAAGCAAAACCGGAATATGTTTAAGGGTGAATTCTTTACCATCTCTTCCAAACTTTCCTTCTAAATTCGGTTTCAGAGTTTCTGCACAGAAAAGAGAGTTCTCGAAGATTTTGTTCGAGAGTTTAGACAGCGCGGATTCGTTTTTCTTAGAACTACTGAACCAGCTCATAGTTCTTCTCGTCCTCCGTTCTCAGGCACATATCCAAGCTTCTTGGCGAAATGCGAGCGGTCCATCATCGCATCTCATCTTACTTGTTCTCGAGCATGAGGGTGCCCTGCTGCGTAGACTACGGACACGTCGAAGTTAGGGCATCGCAGCGTGGGGCTTCATGGTTCGGCCTTCGCCGTCTACTACAATTTCCGCATGAGAATCGGATTTTTAGGCCTAGGCAAGATGGGCACACCGATGGCCCGCGCCGGTCACGAGCTTGCTGTCTGGAACCGCACCGAAGGGCGAACCGAACCGCTGCTCCGCGAAGGCGCAATCGCGGCGGCCACTCCGGCTGAGGCCGAGTTGGGAGCCGACGCCGTCATTACCATGCTCTTTGACGACGCCGCCAACGAAGAAGTGCTCTTTGGCCCCAACGGGCTCATGGACGCGCTTTCGCCCGGCGCCCTCCACATCTCCTGCAGTACCATCAGCGTCGCGTTAAGCGAGCGCTTGACTCAGGAGCACGCTCGCCGTGGGCATGAATTCGTTGCCGCGCCAGTCTTTGGTCGTCCGAATGTCGCCGAGGAGGGCCGCTTGTGGGTCGCAGTCGCTGGCGCGGACGACGCCGTCGCCAAAGCTCGTCCGCTCCTGGAAACGTTCTCGCGTGGCATTTCATTCGTTGGCTCGGAGCCCTGGCAGGCGCACGCCGTCAAAATCGGCGGCAATTTCCTCATCAGCGCAATGATCTACTCCCTCTCAGAATCCTTCGTCTACGCGGCAGGGCAGGGAATCGATCCCGCGATTTTTCTCGAGACCGTCAACAGCGCGCTCTTCCAGTCGCCGTTTTACACGGCCTACGCAAACGTGATGCTGCATCCGCCGGAGCATCCAGGCGCGACCATCGAGCTGGGCGAGAAGGACCTGCGCTTGTTTCGTGAGGCAGCGGCAGCCAGCGGCACGCGTCTCAGTCTCGCCGATTCGCTCGCCGGCGTCTTCTCTCGCGCCAAGGCCGCTGGCCTCGGCCACACGGACTGGGCCGGGGGCTTGTACCGCATGTCACAGCAGGACAGTCAAACGCGCTCGTAGGATGTGAGGCAAATGAATCTTAAAGGAAAAATCGTCTTCATCACCGGGGCCAGCGCCGGCATTGGCGCGGCTACAGCAATGGCTTTCGCCGCAGAGGGCGCGCGTCTACTGCTCGCCGCCCGTCGTGCCGGCAAGCTCGCTGAGGTTGCGTCGAAGGCACTGGCCCACGGCGCCCAGGCCGTCCACTCCATTGACCTCGACGTGCGAAACCGTCACGCCGTACAGCGCGCCATCGACGATCTTCCGCCGGAGTGGGCCGAAATTGAAGTTCTTGTGAACAATGCTGGCCTCAGCCGCGGCATGGAAAAGCTCTACACCGGCAAGATTGAAGACTGGGAAGAGATGATCGACACCAACATCAAGGGGATGCTCTACGTGGCTCGCTCCGTGGTCCCCGGAATGGTGGTGCGCGGTCGTGGCCACGTGGTCAATCTCGGCTCCATGGCTGGAGAAATCGTGTATCCCAACGGAGCCGTCTATTGCGGCACCAAGGCAGCTGCGCGCGCCATCAACGACGGATTGCGCGAGGACCTGCTCGGCACGCCCGTCCGCGTCACCAGCGTCGATCCCGGCCTGGTCGAAACCGATTTCAGCCTGGTCCGCTTTCACGGCGACGCTGGTCGCGCTGCCAAAGTCTATAAAGGCATCACGCCGCTCACGGGTGAGGACATCGCCGATGTGATTTTGTGGGCTGTGACGCGGCCCGCGCACGTCAACATCGCGCGCGTTTCGCTCACTTCGGTGCATCAGGCCAACACGCTGCTCATCCACCGCGATCAGTAGCGGATGGAGGTGGTCCGGCGCCAATGATTCTGTGATGCAGGCGCCGACTATCCGAGCGACTGGAGCTGCGCCTCGATATGAGCCAATGCCGCCTCAAGCGCGGTGCGGCGTCCGGGATTTGACGTCCTCTGCGAGAGAATGTTCTCGCGTTGCAAACCCAGCACCTGGCGTTGCCGTTCGCGCGCGGCGCGGATCAACTCGGCCGCCCGCCGGTTTTCATCGTTCGTCAGGCCGTTGCCGGGTTTCGTTCCGGGGCTCTCCAAGGCGTTTGCCATCTGCTCCTCCACCGATTTACTTTCCCATCCACGGGCCATATCTTCATTCTACGGGGGCTTTGCGTCATCGCGTCCCGCAGAATGACGAGGGTTGAACCCGAAAGAGAGAGAGGCCTCTGATGCGCGCTTGGCAAGTTTCCGCGTTTGGCATTGATTCTTTGGAGTTTGTCGAGCGGCCCACGCCCGCGCCTGGCCCCGGCGAAGTTCTGGTAGGGGTGCGTGCGGTTTCTCTCAACTATCGCGATCTGATGGTCGTGAAGGGCTTCTACAACCCCAAAATGAAGCTTCCGCGCATCCCCTGTTCCGACGGCGCGGGCGAAGTCGTGGCTGTGGGCGCCGACGTCACACTGTGGAAGCCTGGCGACCGCGTGGCCGGCATCTTCATGCAGAACTGGTTCGACGGACCCCTGACTGCCAGCAAAGCGCGTGGCGCGCTGGGCGGCGATGTGGACGGCATGTTGACCGACTTCATCGTGCTCAAGGAACCAGGACTGGTTGCAATCCCCGATCACCTCAGCTTTCAGGAAGCCGCCACTCTGCCCTGCGCCGCTGTCACTGCGTGGAATTCGCTGGCCACCGGTGAGCTCAAGCCGGGCTCGACGGTCCTAATCCAGGGCACGGGCGGCGTGTCGATCTTTGCCTTGCAGTTTGCGCGGTTGAGGGGTGCACGTGTGCTGGGCATCAGCTCTAGCTACGAAAAGCTGGAGAGGGCTAGCACCATGGGCCTCGATGCAGGGCTGAACTATCGCGACAACCCCGATTGGGACCGCTGGGCGCTCGACCAGACCGGCGGCCAAGGTGTGGACCTTGTGGTAGAGGTTGGCGGCGCGGGCACCTTGCCGCGCTCGCTCAGAGCCATTCGGCCCGGCGGAACGGTGGCCCAGGTGGGCGTGCTCACGCAATCTGCGGACCCGTTCCCAATTCCGCTCATCCTCCACAAGACGGCGCGGATCCACGGCATCTACGTGGGCTCCCGCAGGGATTTTGTTGAGATGAATCGCGCCATCGCGCTCGCCGAATTGCGCCCTGTCGGTGAGGAGTTCGATTGGCGTCAGGCGCGCGAGGCTCTGGAGCGCATGGAAGAAGCCAGCCACTTCGGCAAGTTGGTGCTCACCGTCAGTTGACGCGTCGGCCTGTTCCAAGGCTGCTTGGTCAAAAAACAGCGCGTTCCTGCGCGGCCGTGCTTGGCCGGCTGACCTCTCGGCTCTCTGACCGGCTGACTGGCTGATTTAGATTGGATTTGTGACCTTGCACGAGAAGATGCTGGCGGTGGCCATCGAAGAGGCGCGACTGGGCCTCGCCGAAGGTGGCGTTCCTGTCGGCGCGGCATTGTTCACTCGCGAGGGCGAACTGTTGAGCCGCGGCCGCAACCGCCGCGTACAGCAGGACGATCCGAGCATTCACGGCGAAACCGACGCCTTTCGTAGCGCCGGCCGCCAGCGCAGCTACCGCAACCTGGTGATGGTCACCACGCTCGCCCCTTGCTGGTACTGCAGCGGGCTAGTGCGCCAATTTCGAATCGGCACGCTCGTAGTCGGCGACAGCCGCACCTTTGCCGGCGGTCTCGACTGGCTGCGCGAGAACGGCGTGGAAGTTGTCGACCTCGACAATCGCGAGTGCCGCGAGTTGATGGAGACATTCATCGCCCGGCATCCCGACGTTTGGAACGAAGACATCGGCGAAGAGTGAGGGTTGCAGTTTTGATGTTTTCCTGGCGGTAAGAGGCGTCTCACCTCGGAACGATGGAACCAGAGGCTAGAAGCTATGAGCTAGAAGCTAGAAGCTGCAGAGGAAGGTGAATCATCTTGGTTCAGAAAGCAGAACTGAATCTGCGCGGCTACTCGATTATCGAAGGCCAAAGCCGCGAAACAGGCGGCGCCGTCTTTCACGGCGTCGATCCTACCACGGGCGCGCATCTCGAGCCCGTCTACCATTGCGCTTCACTTGCCGACCTCAATCATGCCGCCGATCTGGCCGAGGAAGCGTTTGTCTCCTATCGCAAGCTTTCCGGACATGAACGGGGCCGCTTCCTGCGCCGCATCGCCGACGGCATCGAAGCCATCGTGCCAGAGCTTGTAGCGCGCGCCAATTGCGAGACAGCCCTGCCTGAAGCGCGCCTTAAAGGCGAGTCCGCGCGCACCATCAACCAGCTTCGCCTGTTTGCGCAGGTTGTCGAAGAGGGCTCATGGGTGAACGCGCGCATCGATCCCGCTCAGCCTGATCGCGAGCCGTTGCCACGCTCCGACATCCGCTCGATGTTGAAGCCTCTCGGCCCCGTCGCCGTCTTCGGCGCCAGCAACTTCCCCCTCGCATTCTCCGTCGCCGGGGGTGACACGGCTGCCGCCTTCGCCGCCGGCAATCCCGTCATCGTGAAAGCGCACCACGCTCATCCGGGCGCGAGCGAAATGGTCGGCCAGGTCATCGCCCGCAGCGTGCGCGAGTGCGGCCTGCCACCTGGCGTCTTCGCTCTGCTCTTCGGCGCGGGCGCTGAAATTGGCGCAGCGCTCGTCGACCACCCCAACGTGAAAGCCGTCGGATTCACCGGCTCGCTTTCGGCCGGCAAGGCGCTCATGCAGCGCGCTGCGGCGCGTCCCGAGCCCATCCCATGCTTTATGGAAATGAGCAGCGTGAATCCCCTCTTTGTGCTGCCCGAAGCCCTTCGCTCGCGCACTACGCAGATCGCCGCCGGCCTCTTCGGCTCGTTCACTCTCGGCGTCGGACAGTTCTGCACCAAGCCGGGCCTTGTCTATCTGCCGCGCAATGCAGATGCCGATGCGCTCGTTGCCGAAGTCAAGGCGCTCGTCGAAAAGGCCTCCCCTTCGCCGATGCTCACGGAAGGAATTTCGAAGAGCTACCACTCAGGCATCGCGCGCCGCCAGTCGCACAGTCACGTGAACACCGTCGCCCAAGCACCATCAAACGGCGCAGCCAACACCCACGCGGCCCCGGTCCTGATGCAAATCGACGCCGCAGACTTGCTCGCCAATCCCGATCTGTCCACCGAAGTCTTCGGCCCCAGCGCTCTCGTGATCCGCTATGACAGCCGCGATCAGCTCATGGAATTGGCTGGTGCCGTCGATGGCCAACTCACCGCAACGCTGCACGGAACTGAAGCCGATTTGGCCGCCTTTGCTGACCTAATCGCGATTCTCGAGCGCAAGGCCGGCCGGCTCATCGTCAACGGCTTTCCCACCGGTGTCGAAGTCTGCCACGCGATGGTGCATGGCGGCCCGTATCCGGCTACAAGCGACAGTCGCGCCACATCTGTCGGTACGTACTCGATCTACCGCTTTGTCCGCCCCGTCTGCTATCAGGATTTTCCGCAGGCATCGCTGCCCGTCGAACTGAAGAACGGCAATCCGCTCGGGATCATGCGTCTCATCGACGGCCGACTCACGCGTGACGCAGTTCCTGGCCAACTTTAGGCGCGCGCAGGAAAAACATCATCACTCCGGAGACGATCAAGAGGATCGACATCGCCAGGTACCCGTCGCTGGAGCTTCCCGTTACAGCCTGCAGCCATCCCACCAACCACGATCCCGCGAATCCGCCCAGCGCCCCGCAGCTGTTCACGAGTGCAATCACCTCGCCGGCTACGTTCTTCGGCAGCATCTCCGGCATGATAGCGAAATACGGCCCGTAGGGCGCGTACATCGTCCCGCCCGCAATCACCAGCCAGAAATACGCCAGCCAGAAATTGTACCCGGCAGTCGCAAAGCTGCAAAACAGCGCTACGCCCGAGAGAATGAGGAAGGGCCAAACGAACAGCTTGCGATTCTGGACACGATCGGATAAAGTTGCGACGATGAGCATCAGCACGACGGCCAGAAGAAATGGCGCCGCGCTGAGAAGGCCAATCTGCTCAATGCCGCGTGTCGATCCCGAGCGAATCATCGCCGGAATCCAGATCACCAGGCCATACACGCCGAAGCTCCAGCAGAAGTACTGGAAGCACAGCACCAGTGCGCCCGGCATGCGCAGCGCCTCGCGAAAATTCGCGTACTGGGGCAGGGAAGACTGCTCCAGCGCAAGCGCCTCCGCCAGATGTTCGCTGCTCTCTTCTGGAAGCCATGGAACCTCCAGCGGCTTGTCTCGCGCTACAACAATCCAGACAAAGGCCCACAGCACCGACGGAATGCCTTCGAGAATAAACGTCATCTGCCAGCCGACTGCTCGGATCAGGTATCCGGTCGCCGCGGCCATCCACGTCACCGTCACCGGATTTCCCAGAATCAGAATCGCGTTGGCGCGCGAGCGCTCTCTGCGCGTGAACCAGTTGGTCAGCAAAATCAGCATCGACGGAAAGATGAGGCTCTCCGCAACACCCAGCAGCAGCCGATCCACGACCAGCAGCCAGTAGTTCTGGATGACCCCTGTGAGTCCGGAAAAAATCCCCCAGCTGATCAGCGCGAAAAACACGAGCCGCGTCGCGCTCTTGCGGATGGCGTAGGCTGCTGCTGGCACCTGAAACAGAAAATAGCCGAGAAAGAAAACCGAGCCTAGAAATGCCGCGCGCGATTCGGTGATGTTAAGCGACTTCGCCAGCCCAGCCGCAGCCCCGAATCCAAAATTCGACCGCCCCAGGTAGGCAAGGCTGTAGGTCACGAAGACCACCGGCATCAGGTACAGCCAGCGCCGGCGCAGGCCAGCCTGAGTTTTCTCGGCCTGGGCTTGCGCCGCATGATGCGAATCGTCTTCGGGCACATCACTTTATAGCACTCCACTCGACGCGCGCTCCATCCGGAGCAGGCCCGCGCAAACTATACTGATCTGCGGAAAGAGGCTTCCCATCGCAACCATTTCACTCAGCTCCGTCCTGGAAACGGATTTCGACACAGACGACAAGAGCCTCCTTCGCGTCAACACACACGCGCCCGGTCCATCGGGGGCGCTGCCGCTCTCGCCCGAGATGCTCCTCACCGAGCCCTCCGGCAATCTCTTCGGCCTCACGCAAAACGCTGGAATGGGCTGGGATCCGAATCGCCTCCTCGATCCTGAGTTTCTGATCCTCAGTACGCACGGCGGCCTGCGCGCGGAGAATGGCGAAGCCATCGCGCTCGGATTCCACGCCGGCCACTGGGAAGTCGGCCTGCTGGTCGCCGAGGCTGCCCGCGAGCTGAAATCTCTCCGCGCCACTCCCTTCGCGGGAGCCTGCACCGATCCCTGCGATGGCCGCACGCAGGGCACCACGGGCATGATGGACTCCTTGCCGTACCGCAATGACGCCGCCATCGTGTTGCGCCGCCTGATGCGTTCGCTGCCCACCGGCAAGGGCGTCATGGGTGTGGCCACCTGTGACAAGGGCCTGCCCGCGATGATGATGGCGCTCGCGTCTTCAGGCAGAAAGCCCGCCGTGCTCGTTCCCGGCGGTGTCACACTGCTTCCAGAGTCAGGTGAGGACGCGGGCAAGGTGCAGACCATCGGCGCGCGCTTCGCCCAGAATCAGATCACGCTCGAGTACGCCGCCGAAGTCGGCTGCCGCGCCTGCGCGTCGCCCGGCGGAGGCTGCCAGTTCCTGGGCACCGCTGCCACTTCGCAGGTCGTAGGCGAAGCGTTGGTCCTCTCGCTGCCGCACACCGCGCTCGCGCCCTCGGGCCAGCCCGTGTGGCTCGACGCAGCCCGCCGCTCGGCCCGCGCCATCCTGCGCCTGCACCAGCTCGACCTCGGCGCGCGCGACATTCTCACTCCCGCGGCCATCCGCAACGCCATGGTGCTGCACGCTGCATTCGGCGGCTCGACGAATCTCCTCATCCATCTTCCCGCTATCGCGCACGCCGCCGGCTTGCCGCGTCCCTCGGTCTCCGACTGGGTTGAGGTGAACCGCCAAGTTCCGCGCCTCGTTGACGCGTTGCCCAACGGCCCGCGGGGCTTTGCCACCGTTCAAGTTTTTCTTGCCGGCGGCGTGCCCGAGGTCATGCTCGAAATCCGCGCAGCCGGGCTGCTCGACACAACCGTCAAGACCGTCTCCGGCGACTCGCTCGACGAGTGCCTCAACTGGTGGCTGCATAGTCCACGCCGCGCCGCGCTCCGTCAGCGCCTCCAGGAAATCGACGGAATCGATCCCGACGACGTCATCATGTCGCGTGATCGCGCAAGATCTCACGGCCTCACCTCCACCGTCTGCTTTCCTCTGGGCAACCTTGCGCCCGAGGGTTCGGTGATCAAATGCACCGCCATCGACTCCTCTCTGGTTGGGGACGACAACGTTTATCGCCACACCGGCCCTGCGCGCGTCTTCGTCACCGAGGCGGCGGCAATCCAGGCCATAAAGGCCGGCCGCATCTCGCAGGGTGACGTCATGGTCCTCATCTGTAGCGGGCCAGAGGGCGCTGGCATGCAGGAGATTTACCAGATCACCTCGGCGCTGAAGCAGCTGCCTCACTGCAAGAACGTAGCTGTATTGACCGATGCGCGTTTCAGTGGCGTTTCCACGGGAGCCTGCATCGGCCACATCTCTCCCGAAGCCCTCGCCGGCGGTCCCATCGGCAAAGTTCTCGACGGCGACCAGATCGAAATCGTCGTCGATCGCTCGAAGCTCGAAGGCTCCGTTCAACTGGTCGGAGAGGGCGACGAGAGCTTTGCCGCCGAAGAAGGTGCGCGCCGCCTCGGCTCCCGCACTCCCCGCCCCGATCTCGCTCCGCATCCTGAAATGCCCGCCGACACGCGCCTCTGGGCCGCCCTCGTCACGGCAAGTGGCGGCGTCTGGGGCGGCTGCGTCTACGACGTCGATCAAATTGTCTCTCGATTGGAGAAAAAAGCGTGAAGCTCTTCCGCACAGGTGTCGGATGTTTCGTAGAGAACGACGGCCATTATTATCGCGTGCCGGTGACCTCGCTGGACGCGCTGTTTGCGCATGACGATTTGCAGGGTTATCTGCTTTCGATCATCGAAGAAAGTGATGGTGCGGATTTTGCTGTCTCCGAGCTCGATTTTTCGTCGGCGCAGATTCTAGCTCCCATCGGGAGCCAGGAAGTCTGGGCCGCCGGCGTCACCTACTTTCGCAGTCGCAGCGCGCGCATGGCCGAATCCAAAGACGCCGGCGGTGGCGACTTCTACGACCGCGTCTACGCCGCTGAGCGTCCCGAGCTGTTCTTCAAAGCCACACCGAGCCGCGTCGCCGGACCCGGCGCTGTCGTGCGCATTCGCAGTGACGCCAAGTGGTCAGTTCCAGAGCCGGAGCTTACGCTGCTCATTAATCCCCGCGGCCAAATCATCGGTTATACCGTAGGCAACGATATGAGCTCGCGTGACATCGAGGGCGAGAATCCTCTCTATCTCCCTCAGGCCAAGGTTTACGACCGTAGTTGCGCCTTAGGCCCCTGCATTCTGGTCAGCAATGATCCGCTCCCGACCGCAACTCCCATTCGCATCGAAATTCTGCGCGGCGGTCGTGCGGTATTCTCCGGCGCCACCACGCTCGCCGAACTCAAGCGCGCTCCCGCCGATCTGGCCGCCTACCTCTTCCGCGAGAACACATTCTCCTTCGGCGCTTTCCTGATGACAGGAACCGGCATCGTGCCTCCCGACGACTTTGCCCTCGCGCAGGGGGACAGAATCCGCATCACCATTGACCCCATTGGCACGCTCCAGAATGAAGTTGTGCAGGGAAGACTCATCCCGGCCGTCTGATCCCCAAAAGATCGCAACCCAAAGGACCGCAACAAGGAGACCATTGAACCATCAGGGTTCCTCTTCATCCCAAAATTCGCCGCCCAACGCTCGCCTCCCGCGCCGCCGCTGGCGCATTGCCTGGCTCCTCGGAATCGGCGTCCTGGTCAACTTTTTCGACCGCGTCAATCTCTCCGTCTCGCACGACTCCCTCATCGCCGCCTTCGGCATCTCCGATGTCGTCTTCGGCTATCTCTCCAGCTCCTACAACTGGACCTACGCACTTTGCCAGTTGCCCATCGGCGTCGTGCTCGACAAGCTCGGCGTACGCCGCGTGGGGCGCATCGGCACGTTTATCTGGAGCGCCGCCTCCTTTGCCGCATCCGCCGCGCCCAATCTGAGCGCATTCTTTGGCGCGCGGTTCCTGCTCGGCATAGGCGAAGCGCCAACCTTTCCCTCCAACGCCAAGGCCATTGGCCTCTGGTTCCCCGAGCGCGAGCGCAGCTTCGCCACCTCGCTCAACGACGCTGCGGCCAAATTCGCCTCGGCCATCGGGGTCCCCGTCATCGGCGTCGTTCTTATCCATGCCGGATGGCGCTGGAGCTTCGCCTTCACCGGCGCCATCAGCTTCGCTTACTTCCTTCTTTTTTGGCGCGTCTATCGCGATCCCAACGAGGATCCCGAGCTGACCGAAATCGAGCGCCTGTATATCGAAGATCAAGACGCCCTCGCCGCTTCCGAACGGCCCGAGGAGCGCTCATCGTCGCTCGGCCAACTGCTTTCCCAGCGCAAGGTCCTTGGCCTCGCCCTCGGCTTCGGAGCGTATAACTACGTCTTCTTCCTGCTGCTCTATTGGCTTCCCGCGTACCTTTCCTCGGCCCTGCATATCGACCTCCTGCACTCGTTCCTTTACACCAGCGTCCCGTGGTTCGTTGCCACCGCGACGGACCTCGCGTTCGGCGGATTTCTCGTCGACTTCCTCGTGCAGCGTGGCTTCGGCCAGAGTGCTGTTCGCCGCACCGTTCTCATCGGGGGCACGGCGTTTGGTCTGGGCATTCTCGGCGCGGCTCACGCGCACAGCCCTTCACAGGCCCTCATCTGGATCACCGTCTCGCTCAGCGGTCTTGCCGCGGCGGCGCCCGTGGCCTGGTCGCTGCCCTCCTTCATCGCCCGCCGTCCCGACGTGGGCAAAGTGGGCGGGATCATCAATTTCTGCGGCCAGGTATCGGGGATCGCGGCCTCCATCCTCACCGGCTACTTGGTCTCGGCTCACCACTCCTACGCATCCGCATTTGCTGTGGCCGCCGCCTACCTGGCCATCGGCATCGCGGCTTATCTTTTCCTGCTGGGCCGGATCGAGCTGCCGCCACTCGCGCCGGACGCTGCGTGATCGCCCGCCACGGCCTCATCCCCGCCCGGCCTTGCAGCCTTTTCGCCTGCTGGTCGTCAAACATTTGAGCCATCGCCCCTTTCGGGAACATTACCAATGTGTGTAATAGTTTTGGTGCAGCCGCGGAAATTTGTACTCCTGTAACGTTCCTTGGTGCAAAATAGTCGGATGGGAGATCGAACCTAGTGCCGCGTATCCACTTTCATCAGCAACTCGCCGAACTCAAGGACAAGCTTCTGGCCATGGCTGCGCTTGCCCAGTTGGCGGTCGAGTCGGCTGTTGAAGCTTACACTCGGCGCGATAAGGGCCTCTGCAAATTCGTCAAGCAGAACGAGCGGGCCATTGACACTGCGCAGCGCGAGCTCGACGAGATGGCCTATGACCTGCTCGCCAAGCAGCAGCCCATGGCCATCGATCTGCGCTTCATCCTCGCCGTCATCAAGATCAACGGCGATCTCGAGCGCATCGGTGACCAGTCGATGAGCATCGCGCGCCGCACCAAGGAGATTCTCGCCGAGGAAGACGTGGAGTTGCCGGTGGATTTTGCTGCCATGGGCGAGTTTGCCGCAGAAATGATTCGCAACGCGCTGCAGGCTTTGTTCGACGGCGACGCACGACTTGCCGACTCGGTCCGCGAGATGGACGACGAGATCGACCGCATGAACCGCCGCGCCCACAGCGATCTACTCAAGTTGATCGAAGAGAAGCCGCAATTCACGCAGCAGGCCATGAACGGCATCCTTGTGGCCAAGAACCTCGAGCGGATCGCCGACCACTCTTCAAACATTGCCACCGACGTAATCTTCTGGGTTCGCGGCGCCGACGTGCGCCACCAGCTAAGCATGGCGATGGATTGACCGCCGGTTCGTGGGTGCCTGGGAAGCTTCCGAGACTTTAAGAAGTTAGCGGGTTGATGGCTTGCGTTTGACTTGTCTCAGGTTCTTCATTTCCTTGATGCAGACGTGACGCATCTCTCCAGGGATTTCCCTCGTCAGAGGGCAAACATCAAAATCCCCAAAAACAAAGAAATTGCTCGGATGATCGACCTGCAGCAAATACAGCTGCTCGGGGCCAGAGACCACCCCAAGGAGTCGATGCGTTCCCACAAGCCACAATACTTCCTTGCCGTCTGCGGTGTAGACCGCATATCTCGCATGGATACTGAAGCATTTTCCGTGATTGGTCTGCACACAGGCATCCGAGCAAAACGCCGCGCTTGTAAAAGCAAAGACGCAAACGATCATTGCGAATGCGTATTTCATGCTTTCACCAGCCCAGGCCTGCGCCGCTTCCTAAACTCCAATCACGGCGCAAAGCTCCCTTACCGCTTCGGCGCTCTTCTTGAGCGCTGCGTCTTCCTCAGCCGTTAGCTTGATCTCGATGATCTTTTCCAGTCCCGCGGCACCCAGCTTGCACGGCACCCCGATATAGTAGCCATCGATGCCGTACTCGCCCCCGAGGTATGCCGCGCAGGGCAGAATCTTCTTCTTGTCCTTCAGAATCGCCTCCACCATCTCGGTTACGGC
>JBEKWT010000050.1:0-12431 GCA_049512795.1 Occallatibacter sp. | reverse complement strand
GGTGCGCGACGACCGGGGCGACGAGCGGCTCGGGCAGGTAATCGAGCGCAGCCCACAACAGCACCAGGTCAAAGGTGCGGCCGGAGAAGTTGAGGGTGTGCTCGAGGTAGCCCTCGGCGTTCCAGATGGGGTTGTCATCTTCGTCGGCGCCGGTGATCCAGTTTTCGCCGTAGGCGTCGACTTCAAGGTCGGCGAGGAAGACGCTGTGGCCGAGGGTGGTGAGGAAGTTGATGTTGGTGGGCGAGGTGTAGCCGGTGTCAATGACGCGCAAGCAGGGCTCGGCCTGCAGGCGCTTGCGCAGCGCGCTCCACGCGCCGGAGTGGCGCGGATAGCGGGGGCCGGTGACGCCCGTAAGCGACTGGTCGATCGCGTTCTGCTGTTTTCTATCGAACCACTCGCGCAGCACCCTGACTCCCTCTTGAGCGTTTTCGATTCAGTCGTTCATATCGCCGGCAGTGACCCTCGACATTCCATAAAGTGTCAAGAGCCGAATCGAAGACGCGGTAACGCCCGGGCAGATGAATGCGCGCTGCTCGGGCGTTGGTTGATTGGCTTCGATGCGGCTTCAGGAGCCGCTGCCGGGCGATCCGTTGCCAGTTTGCGGGGCGGCGTCAGCCGGCCTGGAGACGCCCTGCGTCAGATCCACCTTGCCGTGGAAGACGGCATTGTCTTCGATGGCCAGGCGAAGGGCGCGGATATCGCCCTGGAGGTTGCACCCCGAGCGCAATTCCACGCGGCCGCTAGCCACGATATTGCCCTGCACCCGGCCCAGAACCAGCACATCCTTGGCTGAAAGGTTGGCAGCAATATTGGCGTTGGCGCCGATGGTGAGCCTGTTTTCGGCCAGGTTGACAGTGCCTTCGACCCGTCCATCCAGGATGAGGTCCTCACTGCCTTTGACTTCGCCACAAATGACGATGGTTTTGCCGATGTGCGCGGGAGAATTTTCTTGAGCCATGGTCACGATCCTTGTCGAATTCTGAAGTGTCCCTGCCCGAACTATATCAACCCTGCCGGTCAGCTTCAATTCGCGGGCGTAAAAAGACGCAAATCGGAAGGCTGCGACGCGGCCAGCGCCGGAGAAGGCGGGGCCAGAGGGCGCTCCAGCTAAAATCAACGTGTGCACCGGCTCTTTTCCGTCCTCCTCCTGCTCGCCGGAACGGCTTGCTGCCAAGGGCAGCCCGGTTCCGGGGCCGCGAACACTGCGCCTGCCGCGCAGGGGCGAGCCATGCTGGATCGCGCACTCGCGAACGAATACAACGCGACAAAGGACGCGAGCCACCCCATGCGCTACGAACTGGTGAAGACCAGCCCGCGCCTGACCACTGCCAAGAAGATTTGCGAGACAAAGGACGGTGACGTGGCACGGCTGATCTCGCTAAACGGAAAGCCGCTGAGCACGGCCGACGAGCAAAAGGAAGAGGCTCGGCTGGATGGCTTGCTTTCCGACCCCGGCAAGCAGAAGCGCCGCAAGCAGGCCGAAAGCGACGACACGGGACGCGTGCTGAAGGTGCTGCGAGCGCTGCCTGCCGCGTTTGTGTACCAGGACGCGGGCGCTGGCACCGGCCCGACAGGGAAGGTGGAGAAGTTCACCTTCAAACCGAATCCAGGGTTTTCGCCGCCGGACCTGGAAACGCAGGTTTTGACACAAATGGCGGGAGAGATCTGGGTCGATCCCGTGCATCTGCGCGTGGTGAGGCTGGAGGGCCACCTGCAGCAGGACGTGGATTTCGGCTGGGGGATTCTGGGGCGGCTAAACAAGGGCGGGTGGATCGTGATCGAACAAGCGGACGTGGGCGGAGGCCAGTGGCGGACTTCCCATTTTCAGATGGTGATGAGCGGCCGGGTGGTGTGGAAGATGCGCGTGTTCGACACTACAGAGGATGAGACAGGGTACGAAGCAGTGCCTGTTGGGCTGGGGTACCAGAAGGCGATTGAACTGCTGCGCGCGGACAAGTGAGTGCCGGCAGGCGAAGTGGCGAGAAAGAAAAAGCGGCGACCCTAAAGGGATGCGCCGCTTTTGTTGTTTTCAGCTTCGCTGTCTTGCGACTGTCTGTCTTCGGATTCAGGATCGCTACATCTTGAGGATGATCATGGCGAAGGTAAACAGGGTGAGCGACTCAATGAACGCCAAGCCGATGATCATGAAGGTCATCAGGGCCGGACGGGTTCCCGGATTGCGCGCCAGAGCTTCAGTGGTAGAGCCGACTGCTCTTCCCTGGCCCAGGCCGCAGAGGCCGGCGGCCAGGCCCATGCCGAGGCCGACGCCGATGGGAACCAGGTTAATGGGGGCTGAGCCGCCATCCGCAAAGGCCGGAATAGCAAAGCACAGAGCCGCCAGGGCCATAAACAGGTATTGAAGTTTCCGCATAATTCTCCTGCTCCCTAAGATTGACCGCCAGTGGGTGGTTGAGGCTCACCGAGCTGGCCCCCTCACGCTAGCGGCCGTCCGTTTATCCAGAGCGGAAGCGGCTCCGGCGGAATTTTTTCCTCGTCCTGGACGAGAGATGTGGAATATCAATGCTCGTGCGAAACAGCCATGCCGAGATAGATCATCGACAGCAGCATGAAAACGTAAGCCTGAATGACCGCAACGAGGGCGTGCAGGCCGAGGAACGCGGTTGGCGCAATCACCGGGATCATGGAAAAGCAAATCAAAGTCAGCAGGTCGCTGGCCAGCATGTTGGCGTAGAGACGGATGGTGAGAGACATCATGCGCGCGAGATGCGAGATGATCTCAACCGGAAAGAGCAGCCACGCCATCCACCACACGGGACCGGCAAATTGCTTCAAATAGCCGACCGGCCCCTGCGCGCGAATGCCATTGTAGTTGTAATAGAGAAAAGTGAGGACGGCGACTCCCAAAGGCACTTGAGGCTGGCTGGTGGGGGTGGTAATGCCGGGAAAGCCGCCCAGCAGCCCGATGAGATTGTTAAGCAGAATGAACAGAAGCACGCAGGTGACGAAAGGCTGGAAGCGCTCGTAACCATGGCCGATGACCTGTTCCGCCTGGCCGCCCACAAACTCGTGGATCATTTCAGCGAGCTGCTGTACGGGGTTGGGATTCTCGACGGAAAGCGTGAGGCGCACGACAAGGAAGAAAACAATGAGGCCGAAGACGACGAGGAACTCGAGCGAGAAGGTATTGCCGATGGGCGCAGTGCCGGACGGATGCAAACCCAGGCGTTGCATGACGGCAGCGACCATGGGTCCGAAGAGATTGTTCAACAGGCGCGTGATTGCGAGGCTGTCCGGCATCGGAGATGCATCTTTCCGTTTCCGTCGGAATGGGCCCAGGCCGGACCGCTTTGGCGGTCAGTCTCTGAGGAGGCGCACCACTTCCCAAACCAGTGACAAGACCGCGAGGGCCAAGCCAAAAAGAAGAGGCACCACAGAACCCTGGAAACATTTCAGGCTACCATAAATGACTGCTGCAAATACGACGAGGCGAAGCATAAACAGGGCGACGGCGAGACCGGCGCCGCCGGGGGTCTGTTGTTTGTCCATTTTGGCACTGATCAGTCGAGCGAGACGACGCCATTCATAAATACTGGCGGCCGAGACCGCAGTGCCCGCGGCCATCATGCCTGCGTTGCGCCACCCGGAGGCTTTCCAGAGGATGAGCGAGGCCAAGGCGCCGACTATCAGGGTGATGCGGATAGCCCGAATCAGCAAGGCCTGCAGGCCCTCATCGGTGAGATTGGCAAAGGAGTGGCTCTCGTCGTTCATGATGGGGTGCCGGAACTTCCATTATCGGTCCCCTCACCATCCTTGCTTTCCCCTTTTGAACCCGCAGCGGAAAGAACGGCCATCTCGATTGCGCCGACGAGGCCGGCGATGATGCCGAGGACGATTCCGCCCGTGGCAATCCAGGTCCGGTGAAGCCAGCGGTCGAGACCGACGCCAATGATCCAACCAATGAACGCCGCGCAAGGCATGACGAGAACAATCTGGATCATTTTCTCGGCCTGAATCCAGGCGCCCATGAGGCCGGAGGTTCCGACAAGTCCCGCGCCGGATTCGTCGGAGCCGGGCTTGCTGGTTTGGTTTTTACCGGGCATGGGGCTAGTGGGCATACCTCGTGTTTATACACGAGGGACGCTGTCGGGCGCGACGCGGGACCCAGAGCAGACGCGGAACAGATTACTGGCTTCCTGGTGTCGACATGGCAAAAGCGGAGGACTTCATCCGGGACCAGCCTTGGTCGTCGCTGAGCTGTTTCAAATCGAGAACCCATTCCGTTCTTACAGTGGGAGGGTCTGCAGGTTCTTCAGGAGCAGACATGATCTTCGCTTCGAAGAAGTAAACCTGCCCCGGTTCGGCGGTGACGGTGGCGACGCCTACATTCCTTCCGGGGGCCGCGGAGAGCGACTTCCAATCGGCGCAAACGTGATGCACTCCGGGGTCAACATCGAGGACGAAGTAGGAATCGCCCTTCGTCGCTCCTACCCATGAGCCATCGACGCCGATGCGGGGGGAAAAGACGCTGCATCCGAGGCATCCCGGCGCGTCGATGCGGCCGATGAAGACGATTCGCGCCTTGCCGGTTTGAAGTAATGCAGGAGCGGGGGCGTCCTTCTCCGTTTTCACGTCGAAGTGAGCGTGATCGTCACCGCAGCCATCGGGGAGGGTGGCGGCGCAGAGGTTGTTGCCCAGGAAAAACAACATGCAGAAGAGAAATACTGCCATCGCTTGTTTCATGTCGGAATCTCCTTAGCTGGTTTGATTCTTGTTGTGGTGGTTTGGTTGGGCTGGTTTGATTGGGCTGGCACGAAGATCGATTGTCGGCGGCCAACCGGGAAAGTGCGGATAGAGGTGCATTCTCAAGCCGGTATACTGGCGATTGGACCCGAAAACGATTGATGAAGCGATGGATGAAGTGATTCGGGAAGAAGGAAGCACACGTGTTCGACTCGGAGTTTGAAGAGAATCTTTTTGAGTTGCGCAAGGAAAAGCTCAAAGAGATCGAAAAGCTGGGGCAGACGGCGTATCCCAACCGGTTTCCTGCCCGGCAGGGCGAATTTGCGACGCCGCTGTCCGAGGTGCGCGCGAAGTGGGACAAGGCGACGGGCGAAGAGCTCGAAGCGAAGCACGAGACGGTGGCCGTGGCGGGGCGCATCATGGCGATTCGCCAGCAGGGGAAGGCGGGATTTGCGGCGCTGCAACAGGAAGGCGCGCGGCTGCAGATTTACGTGCGGCTGGATGCGGTGGGCGAGCAGGGATTCGCGCTGTACAAGCTGCTCGACCTGGGCGACCACATCGGGGTGACGGGCTACTTATTTCGGACTAGAACGGGCGAGCTGACAGTGCATGTAGAGACGCTGACGTTTCTGGCCAAGGCGATGCTCACGCTGCCGGAGAAATATCACGGGCTGGCAGACGTGGAGTTGCGCTACCGGCAACGGTATGTGGACCTGTTCGCGAACCTCGACGCGCGGGAAGTGTTTGTGAAGCGGGGAAAGGTGCTGAAAGCGCTACGAACGTTCTTTGATAGCCGTGGCTATCTTGAAGTGGAGACGCCGATGATGCAGCCGATTGCGGGCGGGGCTGCGGCGCGACCGTTCAAGACGCACCACAACGCGCTGGACATGGATTTGTTTTTGCGGATCGCGCCGGAGCTGTACTTGAAGCGGCTGGTTGTTGGCGGGTTGGATCGTGTGTACGAGATCAACCGCAACTTCCGCAACGAGGGCGTGAGTACTCAGCATAATCCCGAGTTCACGATGCTGGAGTTCTACCAGGCGTACGCGAATTACCACGACCTGATGGATTTGACGGAAGAGCTGATCGCGTTTGTGGCGAAAGAGGTGAATGGGACGACGGTTCTGCCGTCGGGCGAGAAGGACGAGAGCGGAAATCCGATTCCGCGGCTTGATCCGCAGGGAAACCCGATTGACTTCGCGAAATGGCAGCGGCTGACGATGGTGGAGGCAATCCAGAAATGGTGGCCGGCGGAATTCGGCGCTGGTCCATCGTCAGGAGTTTTGGAAAGTCCCGACGAGCTGGAGCAATTCCTCCTTGCCTCCCTTCAGTACCTGCAAGCGCATTATCCAAAGATCGTCACGCCCAGTGAAGAGGTGCAGGACGTCGACCCTGGGCAGCATCGTCGACTTCGCAGCCTCCTCCTGCTCATAAACGCGCAGAGGATCATGCTTCGCGGAGACCTAACACAATTCGCAATCGCCGTCGCGGATATCCTCGGTCAGCCCAGACCAGCCGTTCCTATGCCTCTTCATCCTCAGTCGCTTGGCAAGACGATCTATGGCATTTTCGAGGCAGTCGTTGAGCCCAATCTCATTCAGCCGACGATCATCTACGACTACCCAACGGTTGTCTCTCCGCTGTCGAAGCAGAAGCCGGACGATCCGGATCACGTAGAGCGGTTTGAGATTTTTGCAGGAGGGTTTGAGCTGGGGAATGCGTTCAGCGAACTGAACGATCCGGTGGAGCAGAAGAAGAGATTCGAAGATCAGATCGCCCAGCGCGCTGCCGGCGACGAGGAAGCGCACCAGATGGATGAGGACTACGTGCGGGCGCTGGCTTACGGGCTGCCTCCGACGGGCGGCGAAGGCATCGGCATCGACAGGCTGGTGATGTTGCTGACAGGATCGAAGTCGATACGGGATGTGATTCTCTTTCCGCTCATGCGGAAAGAGCAGGGATCAGGGGTCAGGGATCAGGGGTCAGAAGAACCTGCTGGTTGAGGTTCGTGGTTTCCCACCCTTCGCCAGAAAAAAGGCGAAGGATGGGGCGCCCATCAAGGTTGCAAAGATGAGCTTTACTTGTCCCGTGTGTGAGTATCCCGATCTGGAAGATCAGCCCTGGAGCGAATCCGGAGGTTCTTTTGAAATTTGCCCTTCGTGCAGAATTCAATTTGGGTACCACGACGCAGCAGGCGGGGACGCTACAGTACGGGAGGAGATCTATAGGCAGTGGCGCCAGAAGTGGGTTGAGCGTGAGAGCTAAAAGCAACCGCAGGTCCTTCGACTCCTCGCTACGCTCGTCGCTCAGGATGACAGGTTTTGTGGGAGAACGGGTGACTGAATAGCCGGGTCCGCTGCCTCCGCGATCGCCGCGAACCCGCTTTGCTGGCTAGGAGCTAGCAGCTAGGAGCTGTCTTTGAACATTCTTTTCGTCGGCGACATCTTCGGCAGCGCGGGGCGCAGGATTGTGCGCGAGCACATTGGTCATGTGCGCGAGGCGCACCAGGTCGACCTGACGATCGTGAACGTCGAGAACGCGGCGGGAGGGTTCGGCGTAACGCCGGGGCTGGCCGAGGAGATCTTCGAACTCGGCGCGGACGTTTTGACGACCGGCAACCATGTGTGGGACAAGAAGGAGCTGACGGACTATCTGAACTCTGCTGCGCCGTACACGCATGACCACGCGCGACGGGTGCTGCGGCCGGCGAATTTCCCGCCCGGCGTGCCGGGGTACGGCTTCTATGAAGGAAAGACCGCCGGCGGGGTGGACTACGCGGTGCTGCAACTGCAGGGGCGCGTGTTCATGACGGCGATCGACGATCCGTTTCGCACCGCCGACTCTCTGTTGTCGTCCGTCCGGGCCAAGGTGATCGTGGTGGATTTCCACGCCGAGGCCACTAGCGAGAAGGCGGCGATGGGCTGGTATCTCGACGGGCGCGTGACGGCGGTACTGGGAACGCACACGCATGTGCCGACTGCCGATGAACGCATTTTGCCGCATGGAACGGCCTACCAGACTGACGTGGGAATGAGCGGGCCCTACGACAGTATCATCGGCGTGGAGAAGGAGCTGGTGCTGCATAGATTTTTAACGGCGATGCCGGGCAAGTTTGAGGCGGCGAAGGGAAATCCCAAGATGTGCGGTGCGTTGGTGACGTGCGATCCCGCGACGGGAAAGGCGTCGGCGATTCAGAGGGTGATGCTGGGAGAATAGTGGTTAGTGATTGGTGGGTAGTGGGGAGTTGAAGTACGATCTGAAGTCCGTGCCTGCTCGTTGGGCCCTCAAGGCAGACGAAAAGCCACCTCAGATCCATCGGCTCCGCTTACCCCACTTGCGTGGGGCCCCCAAACGCGCTCCGCTCAGGATTTCACGACATTTAACTGGTGCTCTTTTTTTTTACAAAACATCGACGCAGCGCGATCAAGAAGGACAACAAAAAGGGCAGCCGCCGAAGCGACTGCCCTTTCAATTCCCAGAAACATTTTATTGCGCGGACTGTGATCGCCGATCTAAACCGGCGAAGGAGTCGTCGCGGTTATTGCGCGTGATGCGCGGGTGAAGGCTTGACGGCGTGGTGCACCGGGGCTGCCTTCTTTGCCTGCTGAATGAATCCTTCAGTGAGGACGATTTGCGCGGATGCGGCAGTGGTTCCCGCAGCAGCGGTATGCGTGTAGGTATCGTAGGTGCCGTCGAGCTCAGTGGCGGCCGGCTGGAATCCGAGCGCAGTGCCCGATGCCGGCGCCTCCTTGCATGAAAGCGGGTCCTTGAGGTTGACGGTGAAGTCGGCGGTGTGGGCGTCCTTGGCGTCCTGCGTGACGGCGACATTGACGGTGGTGACGGAAGGATCGATGGAGATCTTATGGATGTGCGCCGGTGTGTCGGTGAGGACGTCGCCCATCGCGTCGGTATCCGCCTTGACGCCATTGGCCAGAATGTAGGCCTGAGCGTCCGCGACCTTGAGCTCGGTAGGCGGCGGCGGAACAGCGCTGCAATCGACGGGATTGGTGAGCTTGACGACGAAATCCTTGGGCTTGACCGAAGCAGTCGTCGTGACGGAGATTTTCAGCGCCGATGCGGGATCGGAGATGATGATTCCGGGCACCGGAGTGGCCTGACCCTTCAGGAGAGCCCATAGGCCGGTGGCATCCGCATCAGAGCCATTGGCGAGAATGTACTCCTTGTCCTCGAGGCCCAACGACTTGGGATCGCCGCTGGTATAGGCGTGATGCGCCAATTCCGCAGGAGTTGGAGCGGGCGCGATGGTGAAGCTGGCGGGCGGGAAGAGCGTTGCCTGGGCCTGAGCTTCGATCGCCGCGATCTGCTGCTTGTTGGCAGCCTCGCCGTCGAGCGTGCCGTGATAGCGGTTGTACCAATATTCAAGCAGCGGCTCAATCTGCGTCTTGTATGCCGGGGGCGCGAAGTCCCATGCGCGGGCATAGAACCAGATGGCCTTGACTTCGTCTCTTGAGTCGCCGGGCTTGGCGTAAGCTTGCGCAAGTTGGAGGGTATCGACCAAACCTGGGCCGGTCTTGGTCGCATCGGGCGGATAAAGCATCAGCTCGGCAGTGTACTCCTTGATGGCGCCGGCGAAGTCCTTCTTCGAGACCGCGTCGTCAAAGGCGATGGCTGAGTGGAAGATCGGGTAGGCGGCGGAGGTCAATTTGTCCCAGCTCGGCCCGTCCATGGCTGCCGGCTTCGGGACTGTGAGGCCCTTTTGGGCCAACGCCGCTGCATCGTCACATGTCTGCGGGTCGGTGGTGACGCCCGAGGCATCAAGAGAGCCGCACTGTTGTTTCTTCCAATAGACGGAGGCGAAGATGGCCTTGATGTTGTTGGGATCGACCTGAAGCAGGCGGGTAGCGGCATCGATCACCTTGGCAGGCTGGTTCAATTGGTTGTAGCAATCAATCAGTTGATCGAGAACGGCCTTCTTCACAACGCTCTGCGGATAGGCTTGAAGAAAACCCTCGAGCGACGCGGCCTTCTGGCCAGGGTCGGTCTGGGTGATCGCGTTCTGATACGAATTGAACTCAGCAGGATCCTGGATGGTGATCTGGCTGGCGTCCTGCGCTCGCAGTGCTGGCGTGGAAACAAGGGTTAAGCTTGCCACCGCCATCGCAGATGCAAAGACTAACTTCTTCATGCAATGCTCCTGGGAAATGCCGAAATGGAGATCAAGATTCACTCATTCGCCAGCTGAATGGCTACGATCCTGGGCGGCGGTTGAGCGCTGGGGCAACGGTTATTAAGATACCACGGCCACGAGTGCTGCGTAGAAGGATTATAGAAAGCCAACGAGCCGGTGACAAGCGAAGCTAAATGTGGATTACAGGGTGCGCAGCACGGTGGTAACCGGGCGGCTTGAGGCCCGGCATGAACCGGACAGAAAGCCGCGGGCGAGTGGCGCGATTTACGACAGACGGATGGCCTATTGCAGCAGGCGAACCAGCTCCGCCTGCTCGGCGAGGAAGGCGTCGTGGCCGTGGGCGCTGGTCATTTCGCGGTAGTCGGCCCGGGCACCCGCGGCGCGGATGGATTCGGCAAAACGGCGCACGTCTTCAGCGGGAAAGAGCCAGTCGGAGCTGATGCCGATGAAGCTGAGGCGCGCCTGAATGCGGCCGAAGGCTTCTTCCGGCGAGGTGAAACCGCGCAGCGGGTCCCAGGTGTCCATGGCGCGCAGGATGGCGAGGTAGGCGTTGGCGTCGAAGCGCTCGACGAAGCGGCTGCCCTGGAGATCGAGGTAGCCGGCGACGTCGAAGCGCTCGCCGATGAGGCCAGCGCCATGGTTGTCGGCAGCCCAGGGATCTTCGCCGCTGCGGTTGGGATTGCGGCCGAAGCGCTCGTCGAAGAGTGGTGCGGACTTGTAGCTGATCATGGCGATCTTGCGGGCGAGCGCAAGGCCGCTGCGGGGTGGGCGCTGGGGCAGATAACGACCGGCTGCCCATTCAGGATCGTGCTGAATGGCCTGGCGCTGAAGGTGGTTGAGGGCCAGCCCCATGGCGGATAGCGGCGTAACACCGATGATGAGCGCGCGCTGGATGCGTTCGGGCTGGAGGATGGTCCAGTCCAGCGCCTGCATGCCGCCGATGGAGCCGCCGAGGACGAGGCGGAGACGGCGGATGCCAAGCGAGTCAAGCAGGCGCGCCTGCGCGCGAACGTTGTCGCGAACGCCGACCAGAGGAAAGTCCGGCCCGTAGATTTCGCCTGTTTCGGGATTGACGGAACCAGGCCCCGTGGAGCCGTAACAGGAGCCCAGCATGTTGATGCAGATGACGAAGTCGTGCTCCAGCGAGAGGACCGCGCCGGGAGCGAAGATTTCAGGCCACCAGGAGCCGACGAGAGCCGAGCCCGAGAGTGCGTGGCAAACAAGAACGGCATTATCTCTTGCCGCATTCAGCCGGCCGTAGACGGCGTAATGCAGCGTCGGACAGATGAGGGAGCGGCCGCACTCGAGCGGCAGGGAGCCATCGAGAACGAAGTCGCCTTCGTAGGTTGGCTCCACGGTTTTTGAAAGCGGCGGCGAGGCGCCGCTGCGGCTGTAACTGTCGGTCATAAAAACAGGTTTCAGGTTTCAGGGTCCAGGTTTCAGATTCAAGGTTCCAGCTCTGAGCTCTTGGTTGCCTTTCCTATTTTGCCGCAACGGCGCGGGTTGAGCCGGTAAAAGTATGGCCATTGGCGGCCTCAATTGCCTGATCCAGGTCGGCGAGGATGTCGCGAATGTCCTCGATGCCGACAGAAAGCCGCACCATCTCCGGCGTGACGCCCGTGGCCGCCTGCTCCTCGACCGAAAGCTGCTGATGAGTGGTGGAGGCGGGGTGAATCACGAGCGACTTGGCGTCGCCAATGTTGGCCAGTAGCGAGAATAGCTGGAGCGTGTTGATGAGCTTCTTTCCCGCGTCATAACCGCCCTTAATGCCGAACGTGACCAGCGCACCGGCGCCATTGGGAAGGTATTTTTTCGTCCGTGCGTAGTAGGGACTGGACGAAAGGCCGGGATAGTTGACCCAATCGACGCCGGGGTGCTCGGCGAGGTGCTTGGCGACTGCAAGAGCATTCTGCGAGTGGCGCTCCATGCGCAAGTGGAGCGTTTCGATACCTTGCAGCAGCAGGAACGCATTGAAGGGCGACAGCGCCGCGCCGGTATCGCGCAGGCCCTGAACACGGGCCTTGAGGATGAATGCGAGCGGGCCGAAGGCCTCAGTGTAACGGAGGCCGTGGTAGGAGGGGTCGGGCTCGGTGAAGTCCTTGAAGCGGCCGGAGGCAGCCCAGTC
This sequence comes from Occallatibacter sp., assembly GCA_049512795.1. GTDB lineage: Bacteria > Acidobacteriota > Terriglobia > Terriglobales > Acidobacteriaceae > Telmatobacter. The sequence continues at coordinate 456 of JBEKWT010000050.1, read as the reverse complement.
AAACTTGCCGGCGTCCACGATCACGCCGCCGATGGCCGTGCCGTGGCCGCCGAGGAATTTGGTGGCCGAGTTGACAACGATGTCAGCGCCCCACGCGATGGGCCGCAACAGGGCAGGCGAGGCCGATGTGTTGTCGATGACCAGCGGCAGCTTGTGCTCGTGGGCGATGGCTGCGAGGCGCTCAACGTCGGCGATGTCGAGCTTGGGGTTGCCGAGGCTCTCAGTGTAGAGGGCGCGGGTCTTGTCATTGATGAGGGCGCGCAGGCCGTCGAAATCGTCGGCATCGGCAAACTTGACCTTGATACCGAGTTTCGGCAGCGTGTAGTGGAAGAGATTGTAGGTGCCACCGTAGAGCGAGGTTGTGGAGACGATTTCGTCGCCGGCCGAGGCCAATGTGAGGATGGTGAGCGTTTCCGCCGCCTGGCCTGAGGCCGTGGCGAGGGCTGCCGCACCGCC
>JBEKWT010000049.1:0-12437 GCA_049512795.1 Occallatibacter sp. | reverse complement strand
CCAGCAGCTCTTTCAGTTGCTTGTCCGAAAGATCTGACTCGGTGCTTCCCACGCAACAATACAGGCTCATACTGCAACTCCGTCCTTGCTCGATCCTGGGTGCCACACCCTAGCCGGGTTCTTGTTCTTCAGGCTAGGGTGGGAGACCACGCCACGCTGACACTTGGCCAATATAGAACTACAGCCGGTACGCCTTTTTCACCAGGCTGTAGGTCAAATTGTGTGCGACCTCGTGCGCTTCGTCTTCGTCCAGACGATGCTCGGCCACCAGCTTACCTAGAAACGCGCAATCCACCCGCCGCGCTACGTCGTGCCGCGCCGGTATCGAAAGAAACGCCCGCGTATCGTCGTTGAATCCCACTGTGTTGTAGAATCCGGCCGTCTCCGTGGCTTGCTCGCGGAATCGCATCATGCCCTCAGGACTGTCATGAAACCACCACGGTGGTCCCAGGCGCAAGCAGGGATAATGCCCAGCCAGCGGCGCAAGTTCGCGGCTGTACGTTGTCTCATCCAGCGTAAACAGAATGATGGTCAGATTGCGCTCGTTGCCGAACCGGTCCAGCAACGGCCGCAACGCGTCCACGTAGTTCGTCGCTCTCGGAATGTCGCAGCCCATGTCGCGGCCATAGCGCTCATACACGAAGCGATTGTGGTTGCGAACGCTCCCCGGATGGATTTGCATCACCAGCCCATCCTCCACACTCATCCGTGCCATCTCTGTGAGCATCTGCGCTCGGAACAACTCCTGCTCGCCCGTATCTGCTCTGCCCGCAATCACCCTCGCGAACAGCGCTGCCGCCTCGCTCTGTGCCAAATCCGCCGTCTGCGCTGTTGGATGTCCATGGTCGGTCGACGTGCACCCCAACGCCTTGAATCGCACCCGCGCTTTCTTCAGCGCGTTCAGGTAGCCATTCCATGTCGCGCTGTCTTCTCCGTGCATTTCCCCGAGCTTTGCCACCAACCCGGCGAATCCCTTGAACTCCGGATCCACGACCGGGTCCGGCCGGAAAGCGGGAATAATTCGCGCCTTCCATCCCGAATCGCGAATCGCCTTGTGAGCTTTCAACTCGTCCAGCGGCGATTCCGTCGTCGACAGCACTTCAATATTGAACTTCTCGTAAAGCGCTCGCGGCAGAAACTCCGGCGTGCGCAGCTTTTCCGCGATGCTGTCGAAATAAAGATCGGCAGTCTTCTCGCTCAGCCGCTCTCTGATTCCGAATAGCTCCTGAAAGGCGAAATCCAGCCACATGCGCGTGGGCGTGCCCCGGAAAAGATAGTAATGCTTTGCAAAAACCCGCCATACCTTGCGCGGATCCTCAATCACCGGCTGGCCGATACCCAGGTCATCCATCGAGATGCCCTGGCTGTAAAGCATGCGAAACACATAGTGGTCCGGTTGCACAAAAAGCGTCGCCGGATCTGGAAACGGCCCGTTGTCGGCAAACCACGCGGCCTGCGTGTGCCCATGGGGGCTGATGATGGGAAGCCCGCGGACATGCTCGTACAAAGAACGTGCGACCTTCCGGGCACATGCTTCCGCGGGAAATAATCGGTCTTCGTGGAGCAACATGGCTTTCATTCTAATCGCCTCGCGCGCCGTATCACCAGAGCCCTGCCGGAATGAGAGGTCAGACCGGAAGTATACACATTTATCCCGTCCTCCGCCCTCTAATCGTTTCTTTCCCTCTCTCGACGTTTCTCGAACCAAGCCCTTGCAATCGGTGATAATCTCGCTTTGACACTGATCTGCAGTATCGCGAGAAGGTATCTGATCTTATGCCCAGGGTGAAAGAGGAAGAGCGCAACACACACCTCACGATGCAAGTGGTTAACCACATCCGCTCTCTGATTGAGAAAGGAACCCTGCAGCCGGGCGACAAGATTCCACCGGAACGCGAGTTCGCCCGCGCCCTCAAAATCAGCCGCGCCAGCCTCCGTACCGGCCTTGGTTACATGGCTGCAATGGGCGTCATGAAGATTCGCCACGGTGTCGGCACATTCGTCGCCGACGGCCCCCCTCAATTTGGCTCCGCCTCTCTCAGCCTCATCGGCGCCCTGCATGGCTTTCAGTCCTGGCAGATGTTCGAATCCCGCATCATCCTTGAGAGCCATCTCGCCGCCCTCGCCGCCGAACGCGGCAAGCAGGAGCAATTCTCCGCCCTCGCCGATGAGGTTGCGGACATGTTCGCCTCCATGGATAGTCCTGCCGAATATCTCATCCACGACCTGCTCTTTCATCGCATCGTTTCTCAGGCCTCGGGCAACCCCATTCTGGCAGCCATCATTGAGACCATCACCTCGGCCCTCTATGACTCTCGCCGTAAGACCGTTGAACGCTCGACTGACATGCGTGAATCCGCCGAGATGCATCGCGAGATCTACCGCGCCATCCGCACCCGCAACGCCAAGGAAGCGCACAATCTCATGGAGCAGCATCTGCGCATGGCGCAAATCGCGCAAGGTATGGAGCGTCCCACGGGCCGCAAAGGATCGACTGCCACGCTAAAAAAGAAGCATGCGCGCCCCGCATCCGCCGCTTAGCTGCGTTCTGCCACGCGGACCCCTCAAGTTAACGTCCGTTCGTGGGCCGGTCATCCCATCGATTCGCGGCAATTGGCGCCTGGGTCCCGTTGCCGCGCGTCTTGAAATTCGCTGCAGCCATCACCCTGGAATGCGCCCGCGAAATTCCCTATTGACAATCATTCAGTCGCTCCATGAAACTAATCGAGCTCCAAAGCGAGGTCAGACCACGCGTGCAAAATATCAATCGATACATGGGTCGCCCGCTGCAGGGCAAAATGGAATATCGCTTCGGAGGCGGCCGGTTCAACCCAGCGGTCCCATTTCTGTGATTGGCTCAAGACTTTAATCTACTCGCCTGATTCATTCTTTTTCTTCGGAGCATCAATGAAGACCCTCCGCGTTTTTGCCTCTTTTCTAGCGCTCGCTGCAACCACCGCCCCACTCGTGCCCCGTGCCGCCACTCCAGGCGATGCATTACCCTGGTCCCAGCTTGCCGCCAACTCTGCTATTGCGCGCTGGCCCGATGGCCGCATCGCCCCCGCTGGTGCTCCTTCAATCTGGAACTACGAGCTCGGCACCCTTCTCGAAGGCATCGACTCTGTCTGGCTCTCGACCGCCGATCCCCGCTACTTCCACTACATTCAAAACTCCGTCGATGCTCTCGTCGCGCCCGATGGCTCGATCCCAACGCTCAAGCCCGAAGAGCATCAGCTCGATAACATTCTGCTCGGCCGTCAGCTCCTGCTACTCTATGGCGTCACGCGCAATCCGCGCTATCTCACCGCTGCCACGTTTCTCTACGATCAGCTCGCTCACCAGCCACGAAACGCCTCGGGCGGTTTCTGGCACAAGCAGCGTTACCCCAACCAGATGTGGCTCGACGGCCTTTACATGGCCGAGCCTTTCCGCGCTGAGTACGCCTCCATCTCCCATCACCCTCAAGACTTCGCCGACATCACCCATCAATTCGTGCTCATGGAGCAGCACGCGCGCGACCCTCGCACCGGCCTCCTCTATCACGGCTGGGATGAATCGAAGCAGGAGCATTGGGCCAACAAGCTGACCGGCGACTCATCCGAATTCTGGGCGCGCGGCATGGGCTGGTACATGATGGCCCTCGTCGACACTCTCGACTACTATCCCGCGAACGACCCCGGCCGTGCTCAGCTCCAGGCCATTCTCCGCCGCGCAGCCGCTGCCGTCGCGCGCTACCAGGATCTCAGCACTGGTCTGTGGTACGACGTGCTCAACAGGCCCCATGAGAAGGGGAATTACCTCGAATCCTCCTCTGCCTGCATGTTCGTTTACGCCCTCGCCAAGGGCGTGCGCCGCGGCTATCTGCCTCAGACCTACTTGCCCAATGCCGAGCGTGGATATAAAGGCATCCTCGCGCATTTCACAAGCACTACTCCCGAGTCGGAATTCTCGCTGGCGGACACCGTAAAGGCCTCAGGCCTCGGCGGCAGTCCCTATCGGGACGGAACCTACGCCTATTACATCGGCGAAAAGGTCATCACAAACGATCCCAAGGGCCTGGGCGCCTTCCTGCTCGCGAGCTCTGAAATTGAGACCGCGCAGAACGCCCAGCTCGGCCTCGGCCGTACCGTCCTTATTGACGGCTGGTTCAACTCGCAACAGCGTGCCGACGCATTCGGCCAGCAGGTCCACTTCCATTACAAATGGAACACCTGGGACGAGCCGGGCTATTCGCTTTTTGGCCACATCTTCCGCAGCTTCGGCGCCGGCACAAACGAGCTCGACGCGGAACCCACGCTCGCGAACCTTCGCAAGTCGCAGGTCTACCTCATCGTCTCTCCCGACAACGCCGGCAAAAACCCGCATCCGCACTACGCGAACGCCGAAGACGCAACCCGGATCGCGGATTGGGTCCGCGCCGGCGGCGTGCTCATGATCATGGAAAACGACACCTCCTACGCCGACCTCGATCACTTCAACATCGTCTCCGAAAAGTTCGGCATCCACTTCAACAGTGTTCTTCGCAAGCACGTCATCGGCGCCAACTGGGACCAAGGCAGGATTGTCATTGACGGCAAAGGCCCCATCTTCCACCACCCGCATACGATCTTCGTTAAGGACGTGTGCACCATCTCCGTTAACGGCCCCGCTCATGCCGTGCTCACCGAAGGCGGCGACATTTTCATGGCGACTGCCAAATTCGGCAAAGGCACCGTCTACGCCATGGTCGATCCCTGGCTCTACAACGAATACACAGACGGCCGCAAGCTCCCCGTCACCTATGACAATTTCGCCGCCGGCAACGAGCTCGTTCGCTGGGTCCTCGAGCAAGTTCCGCGCTGATCCGGCCCATATTCATGTCGAATGCGCGTATCCCTTCGGGACTCCCTACCGCTGCGACCCGCACACCCGCACCCCTCGCGAAGCGAAGTAATATAAGCCCTCGGCCTTCCTCTGTGGCATCAACAACTGGAATCCACTCCGACTTCCCACGCCTCCCGAGCCGTAAAATTGAATTGCAATTGACTCGTAACCTTATGAAGTGTGCGGCGGCCTATACATGAAGATCTTGAACAGCACGCTTCTCGCAGTTCACAAGTGAGCTAGAAGCTAGGAGCTGGAAGCTGCATTTAGGAGAATCAATGAAGACCGTTTTGATGGCTGACCCTGTGCGCTACCCGCGCATGAACACCGACGAGCTCCGTGAGACATTCCTGCTTAGCGCGCTCCCGGAGCCCGGCAAACTCCATCTCAATTACGTCGATCTCGATCGCGCCGTCGCCGGCTTCGCATCTCCCCTCGAATCCCCCATCGCGCTTCCCACCGATCCCGACCTCCGAGCAACCTTCTTCACCGAGCGCCGCGAGTTGGGCGCGCTGAACGTCAGAGGCGCCGGCGTCATCACCGTCGAAGGCAAAACCTACGACCTCGACAATCTCGACGTCCTCTACATCGGCCGCGGCAACAAGCAGGTCACCTTCGCTTCAAAAGACAAGACTGCTCCAGCCGTCTACTACCTCTTGAGCTATCCCGCGCATGCCGAGTACCCCACAACGCTCGTCCGCAAAGAAGACGCCATCCCGACCGAACTCGGCAGCCTCGAGACCTGCAACAAGCGCACCATCTGCAAGTACATCCATCTCCAGGGCGCACGCAGTTGTCAGCTCGTCATGGGCGTCACGCATCTCGCGCCCGGCAGCAATTGGAATACCATGCCCCCGCACACCCACATGCGCCGCAGCGAAATCTACATGTACTTCAATCTCGCCAATGACGCGCGTGTCATGCATTTCATGGGGCCGCCCGCTGAATCCCGCCACATCGTCATGGCCGACAAGGACATCGTCATCTCCCCCGGCTGGTCGATCCATTGCGGCGTGGGCACCCGCGCCTACAGCTTCTGCTGGGGCATGGGCGGCGAAAATCAGGACTACGCCGACATGGACCCCGCCCCGGTCGAATCGCTGCGTTGAAGTCTGCCATTCGATCCACATCAAACTTCGGCGCAAATTAAAAGCGGCGATCCCCGTCAGGAAATCGCCACTTCATTTCTCAACGCTCTGAATTGGTCCACCCGCGGGCGCTGGGTGCCCCAGGTCCCTCGCACTAGGGGACCTGGGAATCTACCGCCGCCCACTCACCCCAAACAAGCTTGCAGCTAGGAGCTAACATCTGCTTCTCACGCGTTGTACGTCCCCGACGAAACCCTTCCGCCGTGTCCCGTCCAATTTGTGTGGAAGAACTCGCCGCGCGGCTTGTCCACCCGCTCATACGTATGCGCTCCAAAAAAGTCTCTCTGCGCCTGCAGCAGGTTCGCCGGCAGCCGTCCCGCGCGATACCCGTCGAAGAACGCCAGCGCCGTCGAGAACGCCGGAGTCGGCACGCCCAGTTTCACCGCGTGCACCACCGCCTTGCGCCACGACGCCTGGTATTTGTTCACGAGCCTGGAGAAGAATTTATCCAGCAGCAGATTGTCGAGCTTCTTATTCTTCCTGAACGCGTCTTTGATCTTGCCCAGAAACTGGCTACGGATGATGCACCCGCCGCGCCACATCAGCGCGATCCCGCCCATGTTCAGGTTCCAGCCAAATTCCTTGGCCGCGGCCCGCAGCAGCATGTACCCCTGCGCGTAGCTAATGATCTTCGAGCAGAATAGCGCCCTGCGCACGTCTTCGATAAACTTCGTGCGGTCGCCAACCTTCGGCAAAGTCTTCGGCCCGCGCAGAACCTTCTCCGCCTCCACGCGTTCCTCTTTCAGCGCCGACAGGCAGCGGGAAAACACGCTCTCTCCGATCAGCGTCACTGGCTGCCCCGTATCCAGCGCGCTGATCACCGTCCACTTCCCTGTCCCTTTTTGTCCCGCCGTGTCCAGAATCTTGTCCACCAGCGGTGTCCCATCTTCATCTTTTTTCGCGAAAATCTGGCTCGAGATCTCGATCAGGTAGCTGTCCAGCTCGCCCTTGTTCCACTCCGCAAACACATCGTGCAGCTCGTCGGCCGTCAAACCCAATCCGCGCTTCAGCAGGTCGTAGGCCTCGCAAATCAACTGCATGTCGCCATATTCGATGCCATTGTGCACCATCTTCACGTAGTGCCCCGCGCCTTCTTCGCCCACCCAGTCGCAGCACGGCGTCCCGTCTTCCACCTTGGCCGCGATCGCCTGGAAGATTGGCCTCACATGCGGCCACGCCGCCGGATTCCCACCCGGCATGATCGACGGTCCGTTCCGCGCGCCTTCTTCGCCGCCCGAAACGCCCGTCCCTACAAACAAAATCCCCTTTTCCGCCAGTGCCTTCGTGCGCCGCGTCGAATCGCTGAACAGCGAGTTGCCGCCGTCAATAACGATGTCGCCCGCCTCCAGGTGCGGCGTGATCTGATCGATCATCTGGTCAACGGTGTCGCCCGCCTTCACCATCAACATCACCCGGCGCGGCCGCTTCAGCAGGCTCGTCAGCTCCTCAATCGAGTGCGCGCCCACCACCTGCGTCCCCTTCGCTTCGTCCGCTATAAAATCGTCCACCTTTGAAACCGTTCGATTGAACACGGCCACTTTGAAGCCATGGTCGTTCATATTCAGGACCAGATTCTGTCCCATCACTGCGAGGCCAATCAAGCCGATATCACACACTGCTTCCGCCATATCTTCTCCAAAAACGAAATTCTATCACTTCGAATTTTGGGTTGTGGGTCAGTTTGGATGCGCTTTGAAACGGCACAACGGTGTGGTTGGGGATTCATCCCCAACCTAAGGAAGTCGCGCCGAATGAAACGGTGGGTTTTAGCCCCCTGAGGGCATGTTTCTCCAAACTGACACACAACCGAAATTTGCGCCCTATTTCAATCCTATCGCAGTGGTCAGACCTCGCGGCCTCGAGCTTTCTTCAAACCCCGACGCCCGCGGCGCGATAGATTTCCGTAATCCACCGCATGTCCTTCAGCCCTTCTTCGCCCGGCGTGTTCGGCTCCAGATTGTTCTGCGTGCAGTGCGAAAAGTGGTCGGCCTGAGCCGTGAACTGGTATGGGTCGCGTGAGGGATTCAGCTCGTCAATCGTTTGCCCGTCGACGACGCCGTGCATGTGCACCCCGTCGTAGTTGAAGCCCGGATCGAGCGCGAGCCAGCCCTTGGATCCGTATACCTTGAAGTATCCGTCTGTGTTCGCTCCGTAGCTTGTGGAGCAGCTGGCCACAATTCCAGACGGGAACAGCGTGGTCCACGCGACGTTCTCCTCCACCTCGTTAAATCGGCCGTCGTGGTCGATCGTCGACGCCACGGCGGTCAATTTCGACGGCTCCTCGCCCGTAAGGTAGCGGGTCGCATTCAGCGAATATATACCGACGTCGTAAAGCGGGCCGCCACCTGCCAGTTTTTTGTTCAGCCGCCACACCCCGGGCTGGATGTTGAAGCCGAAGCAGCTCGAAATCTCTTGCACCTGCCCGACCTTGCCGTCGCGGATCATCTTGATCGTCCGCAAGTGCAATGGCTCGTAATGGCAGCGGTACGCAATCATCAACTTCACATTCGCTGCTTTGCAGGCCGCGATCATGGCTTCGGCATCGGCGACCGAGGTGCACATCGGCTTTTCGCACAGCACGTGCTTGCCCGCTTTGGCGGCGCGAATCGTATACTCCGCGTGCATCGAGTTGGGCAGCGCTACGTAAACCGCGTCGATGTTCGGGTTGTGCGCAATCTCGTCGAAATTGTCGTAGCTGTAAATGGAGTCCGCAGGCACACCGTATTGCGCCGCGACCTTGTTCGCCTTGTCGCGATGGCCGCTCACCAGGCCCGCGACGCTGGAGTTCGTGGTGTTTTGTATGCCGGCCATAAAGTGGTAGGCGATGGTGCCAATGCCGATGATCGCGTAGCCGGTTTTACGAGTCGGATTCTGCGCGTTGAGCGCGGGCGCGAAGCGGGCCGCGAGGCCCAGCGCGCCAAATCGGGCGAAATCTCTTCTTGTCAGCTGCATGGCCTTGGGTTCCTCTGCGGTGGATGGAGTCCGGTAAACCGAGTGCGGTGGCCCGAGCGCCTGGCTTGTGCGCGGGGGATTGACCACCGTTGCCCAGGTCTGTTGAACCGGCTTTACCCGCCGGTTGGAAATCTAACACACGCGGCCAAGTGCGCGTTTCACGCCGCGCCCCTCACTCCACGCTGATGTCGCCGTCCGCCTCCACCACCAGCTTGTCGCCCACAATTTGAATCGAAAGAATCTTCAGCCGCCCCAGGCTCACCTTGTATCCCGATGTTGCCGTCGATCCCGCCAGCGCCGCGCGCAACAAGTCCGCTGCATTCACTTTCATGCTCTTTGGCACCTGCCCCCGCAAAAACGGCGCTAGCACAAAATTGATCTCCTTCCGGTCCGACACCTTGTCCAGCTCCGCGTCGCGGAACCCAATCGTCTCTCCCTCGGCATCCGGCTCCATCGACACTTCCGCCGGCAGTGTCACCGTCACTCCCAGGCACGCGCCGCCTACTCCCAGCCGCGCCCTCGTCTTCACGCGAACCACGATCCGATCCTGCTCGAATCGAAGCTGCGGGTCCTCGGTCGAAATAAAGCACGCCGAGTGCGCATTCCCCTTAAGGTAGTACCGGCCATCCGGCCCGCTGAAAAGCTGCTGCTTCAGCGTCCGCTCCAGGGCGTCGCGGCTCACCGTCAACTCCACCCCGTGGCTCACCGCAACCCCTCCAAAAAGCACCAAACTTGCTGCAATTACCCGCCAGACTGTCCCCATAGGAGTATCGTGCCACTTGCCTCCCCATCGTCGCCAGCGTCAGCCGTCACATCCAACAAAGCTCTTCCTGTGGGAATCCGGGGCAATTCAAAATAAAGCTATCAATATCAATAATATACTGGCATTATTTGCTCCCATTCAGCCTCCGCCAGAAAAGCCCTTTCCTATTGATTTTTCAACGAAAAACCCCTAGAATGGGGATGTACGTTCCTCGGGTCCTTTCGCATCCCCAGCGACGTCCGAGGTTGAACCACCAAAAACACTCCTTTCCAAGGATAAGGACAAACAAATCAATGGCAAAGCGTCGTGGAAATCCGAATTGGGGCAAGCCGGAGCCCATTGGCCCGGTTGTGCCCACGGTTACCTCCTTTGAGCAGATCACCAAGGAGTTCAAGCTGCCCCCGGACCAGTACATCCGGTCTACCCGCCTTCGCGAGTGGGCGCGCCGTAACAAGAATTCCAAATACATCCCTGAGGCCCTTCTCGAGGCCTGGGGATTTGAGATCGAATCCACGTTGTAACACTTTCGCCAGCTTAAACAAAAACGCCGCCTTCGGGCGGCGTTTTTGCTGCTTGTGAATCGGCAGTAGTGCAGTTTCCGATTTGGCCGCGGCGTGGGCACAGTTTGCTAGTGCAGTCCGCCAATAAACGCATTCATGGCCCGCAACACATCCATCTTGTTGGACAGACAAACATAATGATTCGCACCGTGCAGCGTGATCACTTGGACTATGGGCAAACAGGATTCGACTGTTCTCTCCTGCCTCTCTGTTAGAGCTACCAACGCCGCTGAATAAGTCCTAGCAGCCGACTGCACCGAGGGATCCGTGTTGTTTTCGACCCAAGCACCTTGGCCATGTGGGTTTCCAAAAATGACAAGCGTGGGCACCCGAATATCCGTGTATTTCTTCATACCCATCATCAGGGTGGCATAACCCGGAAAGTCGCGCTGCCTTGGAACTCGCCCATCGGGATCCGATTCCCATTGCTGGCGGAGTTCCGCTTGGGGGAATCGGAATCCATTCACCCGCTCGAAGTAGTCGTATAGTGCGCTGAAGCTTGCCAAATCCGCTTCGCTCGGCGGAGGAGGCTGAGGTCCATGAATCTCCTCAAATTCCTCCATACTCGGCCCCTTACCGTTGTCGAAGGCGTATGGATATGCGGCTTCAAGGTAGACCAAGCCCGCAACCCGTCTGGGTGTCGGCTTGCAACAGAACTCATTTCCTGCCCGGCAATGGAGTGCCCCACTAGAACTGGCCTTTTCAGTTTCAGCGAGTCCATCACTGCCAATACGTCATCTCCGAGGCGATCGGCACCGTACTCCGTAGCTGAATAACCGGAAGCGCCGAACCCCCGCCGGGTGATGCCGTAAACATGGTGACGGGCCGTGAGCTTCGGCGCGAAATCATCGAATACGTGGGCCGTATCTCCGCCACCGGCCAGGAGCACAATCGGCCTGCCAGAACCGCCCCAATCGAGCACTTCCAACCGTACATCTTTAGCGACGCTGATAAATCGGATGATGTGAGGTGATGAGTCCTTCCACGCTGTCGGCTGTTGTGAATGGAGAGAAGCAGCGAGAGTAAGCAGAAGAATAGGACCAGCTAATCTGCGGCACTGAGTCATAGAGCCCTTCGCCCCTTTTAACGACTGCCTACGCTATGCTGGCCGCGGAAGTTCCCTTCTCAATTCTCGCAACCACATATCCAGCTACGCGTTGGCCCATTCGGTTGGCGCCATCACCGATGCGCTTAGCGAGTACCGCTGAATCCGAATACCCGGTCAACGGGGCCCGCCGGGCGTTTCACTGACCAACCGTAAACTGCGCCTCAATCTTCTGCCACAGCGTTTCTGGCGTTTGCTGGTCGAATAGGCGAGAATAAACCTGCGCTACACCGCATATGCCCCAATCGCCGCGCACTCCCGAGCCGCCTTTCACCGACATTCCCGGCGCAGCATTCCGCCATTGCTAATCGCTCTAATTTGAGCGAAAGTGGTATCAACAAGCCCTCTAGCAAATCCATGCTTGCCCATCGCTCGTCGTGGAGCCCGCCTGGCATGCTTAACTTGAAATCACATTTTGTGATCTCAAGTTCGGAGCGAAGATGACCCGCAAGAGCGCCCTGGTTCCGAGTACTGTGCCGAGAATTGAAAATCGAATCTTTCTGGTTCGCGGCCAGTAGGGTTCCGTCTCGACGCGGTCTCCAAGCCGAAGATGCTGGCGCCGGCAACCTCACGCGGTTGACCGCCAGCCGTGACCATCCCCTCGTTATCAAGTCTTTGTCTTTCTGGCATTCCCCCCCCAGATCAGCGAGAATAAAGCAGCACATGCCCCAACCCTCCCGCACACCCGAGCCGCCCTTTACCGACGTTCCCGGCGCCGTGGCCGAAATTCACGCTGGCCGCATGGTTGTCGTGGTCGACGACGAGGATCGCGAGAACGAGGGCGATCTCACCCTGGCCGCCGAGCACGTCACCCCCGAGGCCATCAACTTCATGGCCCGCTACGGCCGCGGACTCATCTGCCTCTCGCTCACCGAGGAGCGCGCCGACCAACTGCGCCTGCCACCCATGACGCAGCAAAACTCCTCCCGCTTCGGCACCGCCTTCACTGAATCGATCGAAGCCCGCGAGGGCGTGACGACAGGGATTTCGGCAGCCGACCGCGCCCACACCATCCGCATCGCCATCGATCCCCGCTCGACCGCAGC
>JBEKWT010000048.1:0-12455 GCA_049512795.1 Occallatibacter sp. | reverse complement strand
GCAGAGTCTCACGGTTTTAGCTTCAAAGGAGGCGTCGATCGAGTATTTGGGCGCGGTGAATCCCACCGGGGATGGCGGTTGCCCAGCTGCTCGCGAAGGAGATGGAGCCCAAATTTTCTGACTTCAAGCAATTCGAACTCTCGGATGCTTCGCAACAGCGCAGGAAGGCGGTCTTGATTTGAAATCCGGCATCACCGGAGTAACTGCTCCGGACGGTTACGCGCCGAGATTGGTGAAAACTGAATGCACAATGCAGCGCAAGATTCCGAGTGGGAAATGGGCAACAGTCGTGCATTTTGGGGCGTCATTACCAAAGTAATTAACGGCGGTAATCTTCGCCCATTGACTATGCTTAAAACGGAGCAACTTGTTGAAAGAGATGTGCTCTGGCCGCAGCTCCCATGATATGTTTAATGGTGCTGTGGAGAAGCTCGCTCTCGAAAGCGTTCAGAGGCGCCGGATTCTGAACAAATAGACGGCTCTCAGCAATTCCCGTCGATGACAGTTTCTTTCTCATTTTGGGTCCGTTAGACGAACTGCGGAGGATAAACGCATGCAAAGTTCTTTTTTGAGATCTGCGGGTCGAGTACTCGCCTCGATTTCTATGTCATTATTGCCCGTAGCCTCGGCTGCTCAGGCTGCTCCAACTGCGGGGGGAGCTAGTAATGACCTTCCCTCCAGGTGGGATATCTTCGCTGGTTACAGCTATCTGGCCCCCAATGGGACAGTCTATGTCAATACAACAACGCCCGGCCAGACCGTGCCGTATTCCTATGACGCAGTCAATCTGGGCGGGGTCGGCAGCGGATCTTATTTCTTCAACCGTTTTGTCGGTGTTCAGGCGGAGTTCGGCATTCACGAGTGGGGCAACCAGAAGCCTGGCTCCAACGTCGGCACCGAAGGGAACGACGATGGCTTCACAACGGTTGCGGGTGGTCTGATCGTTCGATTTCCTGCGGGAAACATTACTCCGTTCGCTCACGGACTCGCAGGCGGGGCGCTGATCAACGGCCCATACTATGAGCCCAATAAGTGGGGTCCTGACCTGACGTTGGGCGGAGGCTTGGACTATGAGACGTCATGGCTGAACCATCATTTGGCCATTCGGCTTTTCCAGGCCGACTATGAGTACATGCACGCCGATTGGGGTCACGTCATCCCCGGCGGCCGCGCGAATATCAATGCGGAGCGGTTGAGCGCGGGCATCGTGTTCCATGTGGGATCGATTGCACCTCCGACGCCAATTACGCTGGCTTGCACGGCGGCTCCGGAGACGATTTTCCCTGGCGACCCGGTTACGTTGACCGCTTCGGCAGGTGGCCTGAACCCGAAGGACCATGTGGTCTATACCTGGACCGGGACAGGCGTGACGGGCAACGACGCGAATCCCAAGATCGACACAAGCGCTCTGGCCCCGGGTGAGTACACGGTCACCGGGACGGTGAAGGAAGGAAAGACAGGCAAGGAAGGGCTGAAGCCGTGGGAGACGGCGACTTGCACAGCGGGGATTACGGTAAAGGCGTTCGAGCCACCGACGATCAGCTGCTCGGCCAGCCCCAGCACCATCAAGCCGGGTGACGCGGCGACCATCACCTCGGTCGGCGTGAGCCCGCAAAACCGTCCTTTGACGTACAGCTATACGGCCTCTGCCGGTACGATCACGGGAACCGGAACAACGGCGGAGTACTCTTCAGCAGGTGCGCCAACAGGAACGGTGGGCATAACGTGTAATGTCTCGGACGACAAGGGACACACGGAGAGCGCCTCGACCAGCCTGACGATTACGGCGCCCTATGTGCCACCGGCGCCCAAAACGCAGGCGCTGTGCTCAACCAGCTTTGCCAACGACAAGCACCGGCCAACGCGCGTGGACAACGAAGCCAAGGCGTGCCTGGACCAGGTGGCTCTGGACCTGAAGCAGCAGGCTGACGCCAAGGCAGTCTTGGTGGGTGAGTCGGATGCGGACGAGAACGCCAAGACGGCCAAGGAGCAAGCGTACGCGGCCAAGCACAAGCACGCGACGGTGGATCAATTCGCCGCCCAGCGCGCCGTAAATGCCAAGGACTACCTGGTGACGGAGCAGGGAATCGACGCTTCGCGCATCAGCGTGGCCACGGGCACGACCGACGGGCAGACGGAGGAGAACTACCTGGTGCCTGCCGGCGCGACGTTCAGCTCCGACGTGACGGGTACGACGCCGGTCGACGAGACGGCGGTGAAGCCGCAAGCGCGTAAGCCGCTGGCGGAGCGTCACCCGATGAAGAAGGCGGCGCAGTAAGCCGGCTCTCTTCATTCGACAGATCGCGGGCCCCTGCTTTCAAAGGCCGGGGTTCGCGGAACCTAAACAGTTTCTTCCGCAGTGCGTTGAGGCTGACCGGTGAACCAACCGGCCAGCCTCTTCGCTTGTTGCGCCTTATTTCATCAGCCATATTTCATCACGGGCTGGTCGAATTTGAGACGAATAGGAATGCCGCACTACCAGTATGAGCGGGCTGCTCGAATGCGCGCCACAGATACCAGGGAGCGGCTCGGCACAGGTAACTCACTTATCGGCGGCGGTCTTTGGCCGCATTGATCGCTTAGGATGTATTCATCAACCGAGAGAAATCGTGATTCAGTTCAACAATAAGACCGCGCCCGCCATCTTTTCCCGGCGGCCGATACCGATCGCCGTTTTGTTTACTTTGCTGGCGGTTGCTGTCGCGCTTCCCGGTGCTGGCGGCCAGACGGCAAAACAACCTCCGAGTCAGGATGTGGATTTAACCGTGACCGCCAACGAGGTCTCGCTCAATCTGGTGGTTCACGACAAGAAGAACAAGCCCGTTTTGGACCTGAAGCAGGATGACATAGCGATCAGCGACAACGGCACTCCGGTCAAGCTCAACAGTCTCCATCTGGTCAACGGCGCGCAGAAAAGCGAGTGTCTGATCACGCTGGTCTTTGACCGGCCGGTGCAGTTGGCGGGCAAGAATCTGGAAACCGACCCGACGATGATGAAGAATGCGCGAGAAGCCGCGGGGAAGATAATCGCGACGGTTCCAGAGAAAGGTTTCTCCTTTTCGGTTCTGACCGTCGAGGATCGGCTTCGGCTTCAGAGCGCGTTCACATCGGATCGGATATCGCTTGCGCAGGCCATCAACTCGGCCACCGAGCCGAAAAAAGCCTGGAATGGCGGCCAGGCCAGCTCGCTGGAAAAGCAACTGATCACGGCAGCGCTGAACGGCGTCGGTCCGGAGGGAAAAGCCGTCGGCGCGCATGATCGCGCGCTGGATAAGTCGCTCTTCAACGCACTCACCGACTCCGGCAAAATTGCACAGAATCAGCATCTACGGCCTTTCCTGGCGGGTTTGCTGGCCTTGGCGCAATCCCAGCAACAAATCCATCAAAGAAAAGCGTTGATTTTCTTTACTTCATTTCAGGAGGAGAAGAACAACCTGCGCACCATGGAGGCGATCCGATCCATCATCGGATCAGCCAATCAAGCTGGAGAGAGCATCTATGTTGTCGACCTGAACTCCTCGAATCGAAATACGAGCCAGATGAATTCGACGTCCGCCGAAGTCTTGGGCTTTGAACTCGGCGGTCCGACTAGCGGAGGAGTCGACGGTTTGACCAGCACACAAGGCAAGATCAACTCGATGGGCATGGAAGGGTACATGCAGTTGGTTCAAAGCGATATAAACAACGACGACCTGAAATCCCTGGCTGTGGAAACGGGGGGCAGCTACATCCCGTACGATCACTTGCAGAAGTCGCTGGCCCAGATTCTTCAGGACATGACCACATATTATGTGGCGACCTACGTGCCTCCCATCAAGGAGTACGACGGGAAGTTTCGTCCCATCGCGATCAAGCCGCTGCGCGCAAGGCTGAGGATTCGCTCGCAATCGGGGTATCTTGCGCTGCCGCCGCGGAGTGGCAGCGATGCCGCCCCGCAACCTTATGAGCTGCCGCTGCTGAAGATCCTCAGCCAGGAGAATTTGCCTACGGATATAGCCTTTCGCGACGCGATCCTGAGCACGGCCGCGACGCCCGATGGAGAAGTCAGTACGCTGGCCATCGAGGTGCAGCAATCCGGCCTGGAGATTCATGAAGACAGCAGCACCGGCATCCACTCCGCGAGCCTTTCGATCGTCGCCAATATCAAAGACAAATCGGGCATGATAATCGAGCACTTCAGCTCGGATATTCCGCGGCGAAGAATTCAGAAAGACAGCGACAGCGCCGAATTCGGAGCGATTTCGTTTCAGCGGCACTTTCTTGCGCCTCCAGGCGAGTACATACTCGAGGCGGCCGTTCTGGACCACTACAGCGGCAAGGCCGGCGCCCGCCGCACAACCTTCGAGGTTCCCGACGCCACCACTGTCCCATCACTCGGCAACATGATTCTTGTGCGCCAAGCCGAGCCGTTGCGCGCCGACGACGACACCGCGGAGCCACTGCGCCATGGAAATGAGATTCTGACGCCGAATCTCTCCGGTCTACTGATGCCAGGGGCCAAGGTAATCTCGGTCTTTTTGAATGCCCACTCCGCCCCCCAGGCAGCCGAACCCTCCACCCTTAAAATCCAGATCTACCGGGACGGCAAGCCGCTGGGCGGCGAGCCGATGATTACGCCTCAAGCCAGCGGATCGGAATTCGCCTCCTATCTGACCAGCTTTTCTATCAACCCCCCCGTCAACGGACTTTATGAGGTGAAGGCAGTTCTCAGCCAGGGCGGCAAGAGCGCGGAGGCCACCACCACGTTCGAGGTCACGGGCGGCCAGCCGTCCGGCGACACTGAGATCGCCTCGGTGCCCGATGTGCAGCTTCCCGCTCATTCTTCCGGATCGCTGGCCATCACCATACCGGCCAACCCGATCGAGCGCCCCTCGGTGGAGGAGATCAATTCAATCCTCGCGGATGCAACCAGGTACGCAATGACTTATGGGGATTCCCTGCCCAACTTCATGTGCGAGCAAACGACCGATCGATATACCTATCGTGTCAATTTGGGTGGAACAGGCGAGTGGGATCATAAAGACAGGTTCACTGAACGATTGACGTATTTCGAACACGAGCAAAACCGCACCTTGCTGGAACTGGAGCAGAGCGGCTCCACCAGCAGCCATGACACGGAGAATATTCACGGCGCCATCTCGGACGGAGAGTTCGCCTTTACGCTTTCTGGCATCTTCCGCCCCGCGTCCAAGGCGGATTTTCAATGGAAGGAGACCGGAGTGCTGGGAGACGGCACGGTGCAGGTCTTCGACTATCGCGTCGCTCCGGAACACTCGAATTTCGATCTCCGGGCGAGCGCCGTTGATATCGTCACGGTCGGCTACCACGGCCAGGTGTATATCGATACCGTGACTCGGATGGTGCGGCGCATCACGAAGGAGGCGGACAATGTGCCACCCAAGTTTCCCATCCGGGCGGCTTTGGTCAGCGTGGACTACGACTTTGTGGTTCTCAATGACCACGACTATATGCTGCCCATCAGCGCGCAGGTCATTTTGAAAAAGGGCGGCAAGGAGCTGGATAGGAACGAGATCGAGTTTCGCAACTTCCGCCGCTTCGGTTCCAATATGCGCATCCTCAATGATGGTTCCGCGGCGAAACCCTGACCATCGGCATGCCTGACGCAGACGGAAAGGTTATGCAGGCGGAGCAGCAGGTATCGAAAGCAAGCCGGCTTTGCCAGCGTGAGCCGGCAAGAAGTAACGCGAAGAGTAACATCCTCTCTAAGTTTATGATTTTTAAAGGATATGGCGGAGAGGGAGGGATTCGAACCCCCGATACCCGTAAAGGTATGCCTGATTTCGAGTCAGGTGCATTCAACCGGGCTCTGCCACCTCTCCGCGCTGGCCATCGCTTGAAGAAGCCGTCACAGGTGCGATACGACGCGCCCACGACTCCGTTCCCAGCGACTCTGCAACACCGGCCTTGGATAGTTTAGTGGTAAACCAGCTGCGATTGCAACGCGCTGCGATCGGATTCACGCGATCAACTCCAGGCGCACTGGTCTTCCGTATGAAACCGGCTGCAGTGGCACGAAATCAAGATGTATGGGCGGCGCGGCTGCGGCCTCTTTGGCGTGCCTGCGAGGTGTGGCTCAGAGAAGTTACAATCACAGTTTCCGGCAGGCCTTCGGCCCATTGATGTATCTTTTGCTTTGGTTGCGACTACACCAGAGGGACGCGGCAGACCGGCAGGCGGAACCACGGGAGTGATGGATTTTTGACAATGGAGTTCCACATTTCGCGGAAGACGCGGGAACGATACGGCTTCGCGGAGAGTCTTTTTTCATACAACGGCAACGTGATTTTGCCCAATTTGCCGGCGTGCCGCGAGTTTGCTCACCGGATGAACCAGGTGCGCGACGTCGAGAAGCATCCTGAGCAGGCCGTGCACCCGGGCAAGCTATTCGCCATGGGGCTTATCGACGAGGCCAGCCATGTGCTGATGGCTCGCTATCGTGAGCAATTCGACCCGCTGGTAATGACCTCCGCGCTCGAATGGTTTGGCGCGCAGGTGGGCACCGACAATCTCGACAAGATGCTGCTGGTGTTTGTCGAGCATTTTCCAGGGCAAAGCGTGATGCGAGGCGGGCAGACCCCGGCGCAGTGGCTTGCGGGTGAGACGGCGGGAATGCCGCACCGCGCCGCGGCGCTTGAAGAATTGCTTCTGCTTTGGACCGCGAATCGCAATGAGGCGTTCAAGCCTTTTGAAGAGCTGTTCGAGGACCGGCCGCTGGCGGAGAAAACCGTCTACAAGCAAGTGACCGCGCAGATGCCGGAGTACTTCGCCACGCGGCCGCTGATTCCGCTCCCCGGCGCGAAGGCGATCAGCCTGCTCGATATGTTGCGCGCTCCGGCACTGCGCTCGCCCCGGTCGCTCAGCGACCAGCTGGAGATCATTCGCCAGCTCTGGAGGCCGCTGATCGGCGACAGCCTGGAACGATTCCTGCTGTTGGCCGCGGAGATTCTGCGCGAGGAGGAACTGGCCATCTGGGCGCAGTTCAACCCGCCGGGAACAAGACAGGGGCCGCAGCAGTGGCCGTCGTTTGTGAGCCACGCCGAGGTGCCGACCTTCGGCGACCCGCTGCACGAATACGAGAAATTTTCCGCTGACATGGCCTGGATGCCCGGCGCGGTGCTGCTGGCCAAGAGCACGTATGTCTGGCTGGCGCAGTTGAGCCGGCAGTACGGGCGTCATATGGGGAGGCTTGACGAGATTCCCGACGAAGAATTGGCCACGCTGGCTCATCGCGGCATGAATTCTCTGTGGCTGATCGGCGTATGGGAGCGGAGCCGCGCGTCGAAGACCATCAAGCAACTTTGCGGAAACCGCGATGCCGTCGCTTCGGCCTATTCGCTGTTCGACTATCGCATTGCCGACGATCTGGGAGGCGAGCCGGCTTATATCAACCTGCGCGACCGTTGCTACCGGCACGGCATACGCCTGGCCAGCGACATGGTGCCCAACCACATGGGCATCGACTCGCCCTGGGTGATCGAGCATCCCGAGTGGTTCATCTCGCGCTGGGATTCGCCCTATCCGTCCTACAGTTTCAATGGTCCCGATCTCTCGCACGACGGCCGCGTGGAGATCAAGATCGAAGACCACTACTACGAGCAATCCGACGCCGCGGTTGTTTTCCGGCGGCGCGACAAGGCCACTGGAGAAACGCGCTACATCTATCACGGCAACGACGGCACCAGCTTTCCATGGAACGATACGGCCCAGCTCGACTACCTGAATGCGGCGGTGCGCGAGCAGGTCATCCAGACCATCCTGCACGTGGCACGCCTGTTTCCCGTGATTCGTTTCGACGCCGCGATGACGCTGGCCAAGCGGCACTTCCACCGGCTCTGGTTTCCGGGACCGGGCTCGAGCGGCGCCATCCCTTCCCGAGCCGAATACGGGATGACCCAGGCGGAGTTCGACCGGGCCATGCCTCACGAGTTCTGGCGCGAGGTGGTCGATCGCGTGGCTGCGGAGGTTCCCGGCACGCTGCTGCTGGCTGAGGCGTTTTGGCTCATGGAGGGCTACTTCGTCCGCACGCTGGGCATGCATCGCGTGTACAACAGCGCCTTCATGATCATGCTGCGCGACGAGGACAACGCCAAGTACCGCTCGGTCATCAAGAACACGCTCGAGTTCGATCCAGACATCATGAAGCGCTATGTGAACTTCATGAGCAATCCCGACGAAAGAACGGCGATTGACCAGTTCGGCAAAGGCGACAAGTGCTTTGGCGTAGCGGCGATGATGTCCACGCTGCCCGGCCTGCCCATGTTCGGCCACGGGCAGATTGAGGGATTCACCGAAAAGTACGGAATGGAGTACCGCTGGCCGCGGTACGAAGAGAACCCCGATCGCTGGCTAGTGGAGCGGCATGAGCGCGAGATTGCGCCGCTGCTCAAACGGCGCTGGCTGTTTGCCGAGAGCGGCAACTTCCTGCTCTACGATTTCTTTACCCCCAACGGCTCGGTAAATGAGGATGTGTTCGCGTACTCCAACCGCAATGGGGGCGAGCGCGCCCTGGTTGTTTACCACAACCGCTACGCCAATGCGCACGGGACGATCGACTTCTCCGCCGCGTATGCCGACAAGGGATCGGGCCGGCTTCAACAGCGGCGATTGGGCGAAGGGTTGGGCTTGAGCGGTGATCGCGGCGCCGTGATTGCCTGGCGCGATTCGATCACCAGCCTGGAGTATCTGCGCCGCGCCGAAGACTTACTCGATCGCGGCCTCACTCTCGATCTCCATGCGTACCAGTGCCACGTTTTTCTCGATTGGCATGAGCTGCGCCCGACGGCGCAGCAGCCGTGGGACAGGCTCTCGGACTGGCTGAACGGGCGCGGCGTTCCTAATCTTGCCGACGAACTCGTCAATCTGGAGCTCAAGCCCGTACACGATGCGCTGCGGCAGCTTCTGGATCCGGGCCTGGTGCGACACTTCGCGGATATTGCAGAGCATCCGCGCGCCGCGGGCGTTGCCGATCGGGCGAAAGAGACGGAACGGGAGCGGACAGAATTCCTGAAGCAGGTTTGGGTACGGGGCGAGGCTTTCCTGCGAGCAGCACAGACGGCCTACGCGGATCGGCTGAAGGCGGAAAATCAGCCAGCGCTCGGCGGCGAGCCAGCCGATACAGCAACGCAGGCACAGAGATTCATCCAGCTTCTTCGCGCGGCGATGCGCATGCCTCAGGTCGAGGCGCTATTCCCGTCTCCGTGGACCGCCGCAACGCGCCGAATGCTACCCAGTCCCAGCCCGCAGTTCACAGCAACGGAGATGTGGGGTCCGGTTTTGGCCTGGTGCTCCCTGCAACTGCTCGCCGAGTGGATCGACAAGGAGCAGCCGGAGCGGACTGCGCTCGATCTCTTCGATCGGCTGCGCCTGCGCGAGCCGTTAGCCCGCATCTTTGCGGCGCTTGGGTTCGAGGGCGAAGAAGCGTGGCGGGTGGCGGCGCGGATCAAAGTTCTGCTGCTGGTCAGCGCTGGCATTGGCAAAGCTCAGGAAGCGACGCCTGCGGCCAAAGCCGAGATCGCGGCGACGGAAACGCCAGCGAAGCAGGTGGCCGCGCCAGACCAGCAGACCTCCGCGCCAGCCCCACAGGGGCCCGCGCCAGAAGCGTCGTCGGTTCTCGATGAGAAGGTGGCGCTTGCTCCCGCTTTGTGGCTCGATCCAGACGTGCGCTGGCTGTGCGGCGTGCATGAGGCGGAGGGGCACTTCTACCTGATCCGCGAGCGCTATGAAGAGCTTCTCTGGTGGCTGCTGATGCCGTCGCTGTTGCGGCTTGCAGGCGAATCCGCCCCGAGTCGCTCTGCTGTGGAGGAGTTGAGCAAAATCGTCGCGGCGGCGTTGGCGTCGGCAGAAGCGGCGGGTTATCGCATTGATGTGCTGCTTGGCCCGAAAGGGGCAGAGGTCATCAGCGAATCGCAGCAACCGGCGCAAAAAATGAAGCCGCAGCCGGCGCAGGAAGAGAAGCGGCAACCAGCGCAAGAAATGAAGCCGCAGCCGGCGCAGAGAAAGAAGCCGCGAAAGAAGCGGGCGCGCAAACCCGGGAAATAGGGCCGGCGAAGCCATGCCCAGCTAAGCGGTGCCTCGATGAGCCCGTCCCGATTCAGGCCAGGCGGAGCTGCAATACGCCCGTCCCTCGTCGCGCACAAATCCAATTGTCACAGCCCAATGTGATGTCAGGCACATCGGGGAGTCCACGGAAAGGCTCAGAGTTCCAACCGGACATTCTCCGGGGAGAAGTCGTGCAGGCTAAAGTGTGCCTGGGCGGGTTGAACCGAATTGAACGGGCCTTCGGCACGCAAGTTTCATCGGCTTTTTCCTTCGTTTTGTTCCTTCTCTCCGAGAAGTCGTGCACTTGCGGGAATGCCCGGTGGATTGTGTCTACGCCGGGCGGGGCAGGGAGGGAAGATGGCAAATGCCACCCACGACGTCGCCCGTGAAGATCTTGAAGATCAGGAACGCCTGCTGATCGATCAGGCTATCGCCAGGAACGGAAACCACCCCGGAGCACTGCTGGGAATCCTGGAAACCGTTCAATCAGCCAACGCACACAAATTCCTCTCCATGGAAGCGCTGCGCTACATCGCCGAGGAAACTGGCGTTCCGCCTTCGCGTGTCTACAGCGCGGCGACATTCTTCGCGCTCTTCAACCTCGAACCGCAGGGCGACAACGTGATCTGCGTCTGCCGCGGAACGGCGTGCCACACGCGCGGCTCCCGCGACCTGCTGGACAAGCTTTGCCTCGACCTGGGAGTGGGCGAACACGAAGCCGACGAAAACAGCGAAGCCGACAAGATGGCGCTCACCACGCCGGACCGCCGCTTTACCATCCGCACCGTTGCATGCTTTGGCCAGTGCGCGCTGGCGCCGGTGGTCGAAGTGAATCACCACATTTTGAGCCATGTGAATGAGCGCACTCTGCAGCGCGAAGTAAAGTCGCTGACCCAAGGGAGGAAATGATGCCGCGCATTCAGGATATTGGCGTTTTTAACTCTGTGCGCGAAGCGGGCCTTGCCAAGCTCACGCCGGCCGTTCCTCGAATTACGGTTGGCATGGGCACCTGTGGTCGCGGCAACGGTGCGGAAGAGGTCTTTCACGCGCTCAATGAAGGCATTCAACGCGGCGGCCTGGATGTGCTATTGGCCAGCGTCGGCTGTTTTGGTTCCTGCTTTCAGGAGCCGCTTGTGGGTGTGCGACTGCCCGGCAATCCGTTGGTGATCCTGCGTCGGGTACAGGCCAACGATGCCGGCCGGATTCTGGAGGGCGTCACCTCAGGAACTCTGCCAAAGGATCTCATCTACTGCAAGATCGAAGAGTGGGATCACATCACGGCGCATATCCGCTACGGCCAGGGCTATCCCGACATTCCTGCGTGGAATGCCATGCCATTCTTCAAGGGGCAAAAGAAAATCGTTCTGCGCAACTGCGGCCTGATCAGTCCTTCCGATATTGAAGAGTACATCGCTGTTGGCGGCTACCAGGCGCTTTACAAAGTGCTCATCGACGGACGCACGGACGCGGTAATCGAGCAGATCAAGGCCTCGCGGCTGCGCGGGCGCGGTGGCGCGGGTTTCCTCACCGGCAACAAGTGGGACTTTCTGGCCAAGGCCAAAGGCGACGCGAAATACATCATCTGCAACGCCGACGAGGGCGATCCTGGCGCTTACATGAACCGCAACGAAATCGAGGGCGACCCGCACTCGATGCTCGAGGGCATGATCATCGGCGCCTACGTGATGGGCGCGACCGAAGGCATTGTGTATGTGCGCGCGGAGTACCCGCTCGCGGTCCGCCGCCTGAATCGCGCCATCGAGCAGGCGCGCGAGTATGGCCTCTTGGGCACGAACATTCTTGATCGCGGATTTAACTTCAATATTGAGCTGGTGCAGGGCGCGGGGGCCTTCGTTTGCGGCGAAGAGACGGCGCTGATCGCCTCGCTTGAGGGCTTTGCCGGACGCCCGCGTCCGCGCCCGCCCTATCCCGCGCAAAAGGGGTTGTGGGGCAGGCCCACCAACATTAATAACGTTGAGACGTGGTACAACATCGCGCCCATCATCACTCGCGGCCCCGCTTGGTTTGCCGAAACGGGCAGCGCCAAGAGTCCGGGGACCAAGGTCTTCTCGCTGGTGGGCAAAGTGCAGAACACCGGCCTGGTGGAGATGCCGCTGGGTACGCCGCTCAAGAGCTTCATTTATGACATCGGCGAGGGTGCGGTCGCGGGCCGGCGCGTAAAGGCTGTACAAACGGGAGGGCCGTCCGGCGGCTGCATTCCCGTTGAGATGCTCGACACCCCGGTCGACTATGAGAGCCTTGCGCAACTCGGCTCCATCATGGGCTCCGGCGGCATGGTGGTGATGGACGAAGACAACTGCATGGTCGATGTCGCTCGCTACTTTATCGAGTTCACGCACTCGGAGTCGTGCGGCAAATGCGTGCCGTGCCGCGTG
>JBEKWT010000047.1:0-12567 GCA_049512795.1 Occallatibacter sp. | reverse complement strand
CGCCGCCGGCTACGCCCAGATCGAGGGCCCACTCGTATCCGAGTTCAACCAGTGCCCACCCTCCGCCGCAAAAATCGTCGAGACGGTAGAGAAACTCGAGCGGCAGGAAAAGAATGCTCGCTCCGGCAAGACAAATCGCCCCGGTTCGGGCCAGCTTCGGGAAGAAAACGGTGGTCGCGCCAACGATCGCCAACAGCCCAAAAATCAAGCCCAGCGCGTAGCTCCAGGACCAGATCGAGTTGAAAAGGGTTACCTCGTCGTAGTTGAAATAGAACATGTCGAAGCCGGCCTGCTGCCAGACGCTCAAAATGGACTGAGCCGCAACGCAAAGCAGGGCGCCCGCCGCAAGAACCCAGCGTCCAACCTGAAACCGCCGGCTCAACTGCCCCCCCCGATGCCGCTCGATCCCCGCGAGCATCATCATGGCCCCGACCAGCACGATCCGCAGCAGCAAGTCTCTCGTTGCCGCGATATCCCGGTACGGAAACACGCCGCCGGCGATAGACGCCAGAAGGGCCGCCGCGCCCACGATGAGGGCCCATGCGCCAGTCCTCCGCGCGGCAAATATTCCCGCGCCAGCCGCGATTAGCACCAGACCCAGAGCCACGCCGGCCAGGGCATGAAACGAGAGGATGGCCAGGGTCGGCCCGGGCATATGCGCCGACCACGGTTCAAAGAAGCACCCCAGCCCGACTGCGATGGTCGACAGCCCCACGAGCAGCCGACCCAAACGGCACAGCTTACCCGCGCCGCCGGCTGGACCTGCGCCGGGCGGCTCCTGAAGCGTGCCGGCATGTGCGTCCGCGGTCATGGCTTGCGGGATCTGCGATCCGTGTGTCCGGCATCCCGCGCGGCAAGCTTCTTCTTCCGTTCGCGGATCACCTTCGCGAGTTCCTTTTTAGGCAGAGCCAGAATGGCTTTGGTGCGGGTCGGCAGTTTTTCGAAGATCAACGCATGCGCGCGTCTCAGCTCGTCCTCAATTTCCCGCGGGCGCAACGCGCTCCATCGCTCCAACGTGACCCAGTGGGCCTTAGCCAGGTAGGGAGATGCACGAATGCCCTCGCGCTCCAGCAGCTCGTGAAAGCGCTCGGCGCCGCAGTGGAACCAGAGAACGCCGATGCCCGTTCCATCGAGATCGGTCATGGCGAACATTTTTCCGCCGATGTCGCGGTCGCCGGCCCAATACACAAGGTGATGGCCCCAGTTCACGGTTTCCGTGACGTGCGGAAGCGCCAGGCAAATTTCGCGAATGCGCTCATTGTCCATTTCAATAGTTTAGGGGGCAATAGTGTAGGGGCAACAGTGCAGGGCGATTCGGGCGTGCCGCGCAGCGACGATCAGTGGCCGTGAAGCAAGCGGTCGAAGCCGGGCCCCTGGAATTTGGCCTCGAATTCGCGGAACCGCCGTTCAAGTTCCCACTGTGCGGAGGCTTTCTGGCTGCCGCGCAGGAAGTCAGCGCACGGGGTCGGAACCTCGCCTGTGAAATCCGTCCGGCACGCGTCAACCATCTTGCTAAAGTCATCCGGCTTTGCCCAAAGGCTCGCGCCGGGCAGAAAGTCGTGCTCCATTCCCGTACGTGCCAGTTGCTTCAGGTCGCGGTAAGTGAGGCGATAGTCGATGGCTGCCCGCACATATTCGTGCGTAAGGTCGATGCGGCTCACGCCTTCGTCGTCCGTGGACAGCGCGACCGGGACATGCACCGCGCGGTAAACAGGAAACGGATGCGCATCGCCCTCGACGCCGAGGATTCCCTCATTCGAGCTCAGGTTGATCTCGATCATAATGTGGCGGGCGGCCAGCTCGGTGAGCAGATCGCGCGGCCGGTCCTCGTGCATGACGTCGACGCCGTGGCCGATGCGCTCGGCGTCGCCCAGCTCCACGGCCTGGCGGATATGAAAGCGCAGGCCCTCCGGCGGCACGAGGCTTGGCGCGAGCTCGCCAGCGTGCAGCGAGATGTGCACGCCGGGATAGACGGAATGCAGGTAGCCGACGATCTTCATGTGCAGCGTGTAATCGCGCATGGAGACGAAATCATCTTCGGGCCGCACCAGGTTGATGCCCACCCACGTGTCGTCCTTCGCGTTCATGCTCGCCTCGACCGTCTCGAAGCCGAGCAGCGTTTGCGCAAAGACTACTTCTGGAGGAAAGTCGCGAAGAACCTGGTAGATGTAGCGAACCTCAACCTGGCAACCGGGCGCGGCCTGTGCGGTTCCGCAATGTTCCAGTTGCTTGCGTCCAGATTCGGCCTGTAGCGCCGCATTCCGGCCGGCAGCCACTTCGTCGCGCAGCCCGTGATCCAGGAGCTGCTGGCGGAACTCGGCGAATGCCTGCGGGTCAGCCTGCGCCAGCTTCGCGTTCCATCCGATCTGGTGCGCGATTTGCGCCGCGTGGCTGAAGGGCGGCGTGTGCATCAGTTCGAGATACTGGTTGTTCTCAGCGGCGGCCCGGCTGGCTACTTCGTCCACCCACTCGGCGGCGTGATCCCCGAGCCCATTCATGCGGTCAAAGACGGCAAAGAACTGATCGTGTTCGCTCCAGCCCGCCATGGGCACAAAACTGCGCACAGACAACGAATCGATCAGCTTGTCATAGAGCAGTTGGGTTTGCCGGTCGATGTTGCCGGATAGCTGGGTTGCCGGGATCAGGTTTCCGCGGCAGGGCGGCTTGGCAAAGCTCAGCGTGGTTTTGTCGATGCACAGGCCATCCTCGCCGGCGTCGCGGATGAGCGTTTCAGCATAGACCGCACCCGAGAGATGAACGTGCAGATCGGCGCCTTTGGGAAAATCGTTGAGGAAGGCGCGAAGCGTCTCCGGTCCCTGGCGCAGGTTAGCCTCGTAGATGAGAGCGGTGCGCGCCTCGGCGCGCGTGGGAATGCCCTGGGGTGTGGGGCGCGATCCGCCGGGCATGGGGCCACAGCCCGACAGAGCTGCCAGCGTAACGGTGGCGGCGAGCTGGACGAAACGAACAGCTAGGCGGCTGCGCATGATTGCACTCCAGTTTAGTCCAGCTTCGCGGCTTGGCCCTGCACTCGCACCTTGGTATACTGATCAGGTTGTTTTGAGCGCACGGCACGTGGATTTACCCACCTCAACCGGCATCGCCGGAACCCGCGCAGATTCATTCAACTCTTGTCTAAACTGAGGCCAGGTAGCTCAGTGGTAGAGCGCGGCCCTGAAAAGGCCGGCGTCGGCGGTTCAATCCCGTCCCTGGCCACCATTCCTAATTCATTTGCTTTTGGCCTTCGGGCGCGCAGGAATTTTTGAACTGCACATCTCGACTGGGGCCAGGTAGCTCAGTGGTAGAGCGCGGCCCTGAAACGGCCGACCGGTCGGCGGTGCAATTTCGTCAGCGGCCCGTCCCTGGCCGCCATTATTTTGAATGGCTTAGACCAATTCCAGAAAATTCTTCCACCCGCCATCCACCCGTGATTGCATCGTGGAAGCGTCAGGGCATCAAGCCAGTGGACGTTTCCGATGAAGTAGTCGAGTCCCTTGTCGGGAAGGCTGTCAGATTGCTTTCGTAGAAAACTAGCAGTTCAAGGCCCCCTGCATTAGCTATTTCCCAAGAAAAATGCAACGCGGGGACGCCAATCGCGGACGCGCGCGAGATGAGCGCCGATAGCCGGCGAGTACGTTCCATCCCAATTCATTAATCCAGGAATACCGAACTATTGACTAGAGATTCATCGCACTGTGAAGCGGCCATAAACTCGGCGGATTACAGAATTGTCATGACCAAAACGCCACAGCGCTCCAGCACATCGTTCGAACCGATCGATGTCAAGGCGCATTGCCGATGGTGGCGCACGCTGTAACCGTTGCCCGCAGGCTCAAGGAGGAGTACCCGGGGGTCGCCGTTCTTAAATCCTGCGTTGTAACGGGATTTGCTATAACTCACAGATAGCTGGATGGATGAAGGCGATAGGCGCGGCAGGCCCGGTGCCGGAGAATCGTTGTGCGCAATGCGGACGCGTTATCACACTAAAGCCGATTTTCAATGGAGGTTGTATGCATCGTAAGCCGAATGAGAATCTCCATCTCTCCGAAAAGCGCATTGCGCTTCTGAACCTTCGTCCTTTTATCGCATTCAGTCTAGTCTTTCTTTTTGCCAATGTTTCTTTCGCGCAGGTGGACCGCAGCGGATTGAGCGGCACGATTACCGAGTCCTCTGGCCGTCTGCTGCCGCAAACGCATGTGACCGTGGTCGAAAACGCGACCGGGCTGCGCCGCGAAACCGTTTCAGGCGTCGGCGGCAACTACGGCATCTCCGATTTGCCGGTAGGCATTTATACCGTTTCCTTTGAGCATGAGGGTTTTAAGAGGCTTGAGTTTGTCGATGTGGAGGAGGTCATCGGCAGAACGCGCAACCTGGATGCGACGCTCGAGGTCGCGGGCGGCGAGGAGCGCGTCAACGTCTCGTCCGCTTCGGCGTTATTGGACCATAACACCAGCGCGGTGACCGGCTTGATCGAGAGAACGCAGGCCGACGAACTGCCGCTCAATGGCCGCGACTGGTCGGAGCTGACGGCATACGTCCCCGGCGCCATTGACACCGGCGGCGGCAACCAGCGGTCGGTGCGGTTTGCCGGACGCGGCCTCGACGACAGTAACTTCACCTATGACGGCGTTGACGCCACGAACATCGTGAATCAGACCCAGCGACCCTGGGTCCGGCTGGCCATTCCGCTGGACGCGATCCAGGAGTTCCGCGTCGACACGCTGATGGCAACCGCCGAGGAAGGCGGGACGAGCGGCGCTCAACTGGCCGTTGCCTCGCCTTCGGGCACCAACCGCCTCCACGGGCGCCTCTTCGAGTACCTGCGCAACAATATCTTTGACGCGCCGCTGCCTACCTGGGGCACCCCGGCGGTCTGGACGTCCAGCCTTCAAACTCAGCCGGAACCTGAGCAGCCGCTTCGCCTGAACCAGTTCGGCGGATCGCTGGGCGGCCCCATCGTGCGCGACAAGACGTTTTTCTATCTCGCTTCCGAAGCCTACCGGCAGAGCTGGGGCTATCCGGCAACCGGCGACGTGCCGAGCGCGGCGCTCATTGCGAAAATTCCGAGCACCTCGCCAGTGTATGCAATCATCCAGGCATTCCCGGGAACCGGTCCAAGGACAACCGAATACGCCACCAGCGACCCGAACACCGACATTGTGATTTGCCAATGCACGCAGGTGGTGAACGAAAACTCGTTCATGCTGCGGCTCGACCAGCACTTCTCGGCCAAGACCACGGGCTTCATGCGCTTCAATTACGACCGGTCGGTCAATACGCAGCCGCTATCCGTTTCCGCGACGGACTTGCAGCAGAAGGCTTCCGCACCGGTCAATGGTGTGCTGGAATTGCTGCACGTTTTCAGCCCCAGCCTGGTGAACGAGGCTCATGCAGGGTTCAATCGTTCCACCAACAACCAGTACAACGACAGCGACTCCGGAATCATTTACAAGATTGCGATTCAGAATGGTATTGGGCCGGGATTTGTCACTGAGAACTACGACTACACCAGTATCTATGCGGGCAACTCATTTTCGGTGAACGACGACCTGACCTGGACGCACGGCCGGCATACCGTCAAAACCGGGGTGGAGTACCGCCGCGTTCAATTGAACCAGGATCACCCGGAAGACGGAACCATTACGTTTTCGTCGGTGGAGAATCTGGCGGCAAACGCGGTGAGAAAAGCCAGCCTGACCGGCGCGTTGCCGGTCAACGAACTGCGCAAGAACGACACCTTCGTCTACGCGCAGGACGAGTACAAGTGGCGGCAGAATCTCTCCCTGAACCTGGGTGTGCGCTACACCATCTTCGGTCTGTTCGACGAGAGGAACGGGTTGGCCGAGCCTTTCGATTTCGCCACCTGCGGAGCGCAGGGATTCTGCGCCGTGGGTTCGAGCTTCGGCCAGCAGAATTACAGCGACATCGATCCACGCCTGGGCTTTGCCTGGACGCCGCGGAAGGGCGGCCGGACGGTGATTCGGGGCGGATTCGGCATCTATCACGAAGACGGACAGTTGGACGATCAGAATCTGCCTGCCGGAAACGAAGTACCTTCCTATTCGGCAAGCAGCTCCAGTTCGACGCTGGCTTACTGTCCGCCGGCAGCGTGTCCGATCCAGGCCGATGCGATTCTGACCGCCGCCGGAGCCAACGCATTCAGCGCCGGAACCTACAAGCCGAGCGCCGAACAGCGGGACCGCAAAGACTCGTACGTTGAGCAGTGGAGCTTGTCGGTGCAGCGGGAGATGCCCGCGAACTTCGTGGGCACGGTCTCCTACCTGGGAAGCCATGGCGTGCATCTGCTGGAGCAGGGCGAGACCAACCTGTTAGCGTACAACGCGTCCACGGACACGTATGGTCCCGAGACACAATATCCCGATTGCGCGTGGAACGCGAGCGCGCCTGCCGGCAGTTGCGCGACCGGCTTTCAGTGGCGCGGATCGGTGGGCATGAGCGTGTACGACGGTCTCTCTGTGTCCATGCGGCGTCCGTTCTCCCGCGGCCTTCTGGTGGCGGCCAATTATATGTGGTCGCACGAGATCGACAACGGCTCCAACGGCAGCGGAGATGGCGACGAAATTCAGCCCGAGGATCAGGCGTGCCAAGCCTGCGATCGCGCCAGCGGCGCCTGGGACGCCCGCCAAGTGGTCAATGGCAACGCGGTCTATCAACTCCCCTTCGGCCGCGGCAAGACGCTGCTGAACCAGAGCGGGGTTGCCGACGCCATTGCGGGCAACTGGGAACTGACCACGACGGCGCTGGCGCGCACCGGTTTCCCGGTGAATGTGGTGACGAGTCTGGACGGGCCGGACGGCAATCAGGCCGGCACACAGCGTCCCAATTTGGTTCCGGGGGTTTCTCTCGCTCCGCCCGGAGGCAAAACGATTGCGCGGTGGTTCAATCCCGCTGCATTTGAAATTCCGGCCCTCAATTCAGCGGGCAATGCGAGCGTGTTCGGCACCGCGCCGCGCGACCTGCTCAGCGGACCGGGGACGTGGCAGATCGATATTGGCGCCGGCAAGACGATTCCGTTGCGGGAGAGCGCGAAGATTGAATTCCGCGCGGAGTTCTACAACATCTTCAATCACCCGCAGTTGGGTCAGCCGGGGGCATCGTGCAGCGGTACCGGCTCATCCTCAGGCCCTACAGCCTGCGAGGCAGGGGCGGGGCTCGGCCAGATCACCAGCACCATCAACCTGAACACCGCGATCGTATCGCCCATCACTCCGGTTGGATCGGGAACGCCGCGCGAGATGCAGTTCGCGCTGCGGTTGGATTTCTGATGCCTGGCAACAGATCTGCCTGCGTGGCCAGCGTGGCCGAATTCGAGATCGGTCGAAGGCTGTGAGCGACAAAGAGCAAAGCGATGGTTCGTCTCAGAGATAGCGCGCTTCAATTTAGAGGATTGCAGAGAGTTGACAATGAAAATTCTGGTCATCGAAGACGAAGTAAAGACCGCCAAGTTCCTAAAGAAAGGCTTGAGCGAGGCCGGCTACATTGTGGATTTTGCCGGAGATGGCCTGGAAGGTTTGCACCTTGCCCTCGAAGTTGATTTCGATCTGATTATTCTCGATGTCATGCTTCCCGGCCAGGATGGATGGCACGTTCTTGCCCGCCTGCGCGAGGCGGGCCGTAAAGCGCTGGTCCTGATGCTCACCGCACGGGATGCGGTGCACGAGCGTGTGCATGGTTTCGAGCTTGGAGCAGACGATTACCTGGTGAAGCCGTTCGCATTTTCCGAACTGCTTGCGCGCGTGCGCTCGCTGCTGCGCCGGTCGACTCCGCGGGCGCAGGACACGATCCGCATGGCCGATCTGGAGATTGACCTGTTGCGTCACCGAGCCACTCGCGCCGGCCAGAGGATCGATCTTACAGCGAAGGAATTTGTGCTTCTCACATTGTTGGCGCGGCGTCCCGGAGAAGTTCTGTCGCGTACGCTGATCGCTGAAACGGTCTGGGACATGAATTTCGACAGCGACACCAACGTAGTCGACGTAAACGTCCGCAGGCTCCGCGGCAAGGTCGACGACCCGTTCGCGGTTAAGCTGATTCACACCGTTCGTGGCGCGGGCTATGTTTTTGAAGCCGAGGCCTAACGCGCTGGTCAGGCGCCCCCTGCCTAGAACTCTGGCGTTTCGCCTGACGGCAGCGTACTCGGTGGCAGGACTGCTGCTCGCAGTCCTGGCGACAGCCAGCCTCTACGTGATGTTGAGAGCCGAGTTGGACAGAAGCACAGAGCTATTTCTTGCCGACAAACTGCATGTGCTGCGCACAATGTTGCGGGAGCGCCCGGACGACGAGGATGGGCTGCGCGAGGAGATTGAACTCGAGTCCGCTGCGCGCCGCTATCAGCAGTTTTACATTCGTCTTCTCGATGAGCACGGCGTTCCGATACTCACTACGCCGGGCATGGCCGAGCAGCTTGATGTCACACAACTAGCCGGTCTGACCAGGAGCCATTCCGACAAATCGATCACGATGACGGGAAGTCATGGCCGGCCATTTCGGGTCGCCAGCGCCGCGGCCCCGGTCGGCACGCGATCTGATAGCAGTGACACGATTCAAATTGCCATCGACATCTCTCAGGAAGAAGCACTATTGGCACGCTACCGGCTCTGGTTCTGGGCTATCCTGCTGGTTACATCGGTTCTTTTTCCCCTAGTTGGATACCGGATCGCACGCCAGGGCATTCGCCCGGTCGAGGAGATCGCCGCAACCGCGCGAAGAATCACATCGACAAATTTGCGCGAGCGGATCCGGGCAGAGGGATACCCTTCAGAACTGGCATCGTTGGCGGGGACGTTCAACGAGATGCTGGAGCGTCTCGAAGAATCCTTTGAGCGAATCTCGAGATTTTCAGCAGATATCGCGCACGATCTGCGGACACCGGTCAACAACATTCGCGGCGAAGCTGAAGTTGCTCTGGCGCGCCCACGAACCGCAGATGAGTACCGCGAGGTGCTGGAATCTTCACTGGAAGAAGCGGTGCGGCTCTCGGAGTTGATCGGGGACCTTTTGTTTCTGGCTCGCGCGGAGAGCCCGCTGAAGCATGTCCGGCGGCAGAAGGTCGACGTTGACGAGTTGCTCAGTACAGTGCGGGAGTACTACGATGCCACGGCGTTGGGCGGCGGGATCGCTCTCATTACGGCGCCCAACGCCCCACCCATCACCGCCGAATTGGATCGCTCTCTGATGCTGCGGGCGGTGAGCAACCTGGTATCGAATGCAATCGTGCATACACCTCCGGGAGGCACCGTGAGGCTCGCGGCCGCAACGGAGGGCGAGGCGCTCCGCATCGATGTCGCCGACACTGGCAGCGGAATTCCAGCCGAAGCGCTGCCCCGGGTATTTGATCGTTTCTTTCGGGTCGATCCTTC
Source organism: Occallatibacter sp. (assembly GCA_049512795.1). Lineage (GTDB taxonomy): Bacteria > Acidobacteriota > Terriglobia > Terriglobales > Acidobacteriaceae > Telmatobacter. Next base: position 3,190 of record JBEKWT010000047.1, on the reverse strand, counting down.
CCGCTCAAAGGCTTCAGGCGGAACGGGACTGGGTTTGGCGATTGTGCAGAGCATCGTGACTCTCCACGGCGGCACGGCGGAGATCGCCAGTGAGCTCGGCCGTGGAACGACTGTCACGCTGCGCATTCACACGGCTGCAAAGCGATGACAAAACTGTAATCCCGGTGTCATCCCAGCGTCCTTTTCTCGCTCCTACACTTGGCTCGTTGGCGCTGGGTTTCTGCGCCAAGCCCTGCAATCGAGGAAAGAAAGTACCAGCCGATCTCATGTGTCTGGTTCCAAGACCGGTCACCTCGCCCTTCCGGCAGTCAACGGAACCGCTAGTGGTTGATTCGGACTGCCTTCGTTTTCTTAACCGTTTGTGAATTTTCACTTCCCGAAGTTATCCCACGATGCGCAGCCAATTCCGTGGTGCGCGAGAAAAAACCCAAGCAAAAAAGGAGAAGGTCAGATGTCTAGAAATTATTCTCAGATCAACCGTCTGCTCGTTGGCCTAATGGCAACAGCGCTAGGTGTCCCGGCGCTGGCTCAGTCCGATCGGTTCCCGACGTACACGCCCGGCCCGCAAACGAACGGCACTTTCGTCGTCAGTGACGGCGCAGTCATTACGCCCGCCGGCACCGTGGTCAATCTCGGCAAACAGACCCGGGCGAAGTCCATCGCGCTGAACCCCACCGGCAATAACACCGCTGCCGTGCTTCAGATGGGCGCGGCGCAGGCCGTCACGGTGTTCAACACCAAGACCGGCGCTGTGCTGCAGACCTTCAACCCGACCAAGGGCGCGGGTGGCAGCTCCGTCGGTATCACCTATACCCCGGACGGCAAGTACCTTCTGTTCAGCCAGGATGGCGATTACGGTCTGTCTTACGTTGCTGTGGCCAGCGTCAGTTCGACCGGCACGCTTTCCAACTTCGCGAACATAGCGGTTCCGCCGGACGTCGACGCCACGGGCAAGATGACCGGCGTCACTTGCTTTAATTCCGATCCCACGAAAGTCATGGCGGGGCCTCCGGCCAAGGGCATCAGCCCTCCGGGAACCAACGGCGGTTTCAATATTCCATGCGCCTATTCCGTTTCGCTGTTCTCCGATCAGGCGCCCACTTCCTATCCGATGGGCATCGCAGTCTCGTCCGATGCCAAGACGGCCTACGTAGTATTGGACAACAACGATACGCTGACCAAGATCGATCTGACAGCATCAACCCCGGTTGAGGGCTCGGAGATCCGAGTAGGCAACGTTCCGAATAGCGTGATTATCTCGCCGGACGGAAAGACTGCCTACGTCTCCAACGAAGCAGGACGCATTGCTACCGCCGACGATTTCATGGAATATTCCAATGGCACCCCGGTCGTCGCCGAATATCCGACCGGCAGCCTGGCCAAGGGCACCATTTCGGTTGTCAATATCGCAAGCGGAGCCTTTACGGTCACAGGCGACATCAAAGTCGGCCACCATCCGACAGGCATGGCCCTGTGGGGCAAGAACCTGCTCGTCTCCAATACCTATGACGACACGATCTCGGTGATCGACACGGACAGCAACGAAGAGGTGGGAACGATCAACCTCGGATTGCCGATCGGCCTTCCGGGAGAAGACAAGTCGATCTACGGCGCCGGTCCGAACTCGATTGCCGTCGACAGCAAGAACCACGTTGCCTACGTCGCGCTCTACAACGCCAACGCCATCGCAGTTGTCGACCTCGATAACTGGTGGGGGAGGAATCCCATCAAGGGCGTGATCCCGGTGGGCTATGCCCCGGCCTCGGTTGTGCTGGACGCGGCTAACAATCAACTGCTGGTTGCCAACGATAAGGGCTGGGGAACAACGGGCAATCCCACGCCGGGCAATTCCTACTTCGATGGGATCAGCGTGCCCGGGGCGCCGACGACCGCAGAGTCAACCGCGACCGAATTTGGCGTGAACGCCCTCAACACCCACCAGGACCTTGGCATGGTCAGCATCGTTCCGATCCCGGGCCGCTCAGAGCTGGGGATGATGACGCACCAGGTTTTCCAGAATAACCATTGGGATCTCGAAGAGAATATCTGGAGTGCCGGAGGCGGCGATCCGTGGGCTAAGGAACGTGTAATCCCAGAGAGGATCGGCGATCCTTCGAAGATCAAGCACGTGTTCGTGATCATCCGTGAAAACCGCACCTACGACCAGATGCTGGGCGACGTGACCGGAGGCAACGGCGACCCCTCGCTGGCCACTTTCGGCGACAACTCGACCTACACCCCGTACCCGCAGGTTTCGCCCAACGCGCACGCGCTGGTGGAGCGGTTCCCGCTCCTTGACAACTTCTACGACCCGAGCCGCCAGTCGGCCGACGGTCACAACTGGATCGTCCAGGCCATGGCGCCTTACTCCGACGACGTCCAGTCGCCGGACTGGCTGCGCGACTATCCCTCGAATGGCGGCGATGCGCTTGCCTACCAGGAGAAGGGCCACCTGTGGGATACGGCGGAGAAGGCCGGCGTCAGCGTGAAGAACTACGGCGAATACGTCGAGTACAACACCTTCACACCGCCCGGCTGCACTTTGAACAATAAATATACGAGTTATAGCAGTGCCGGCGGCGGCAGCACTGGTGGCGGCGTCGTTACCAGCGTCACCCCGTTGCCATACACCCAATCGCTCAGCTGCGAGCCGTTGTGGATCGACTGGTACAACGACGTATTGGCGTACGAGTCCGGCAAGGAGAGCCAGCTCTACAACTACAAATACGTGGCTTCCTATACCCCGCTCCCCACCCTCTACAAGGACACGGTGCAGAACTACCCGCAGTTCGACTTGAACATCCCCGACCAATACCGCTTTGATGTCTGGCAGCAGGACTTCAATCACGACGTAGCGGCCGGCAAGGTGCCGCAGCTGGAGTTCATGTGGATCAGCTCTGACCACACCGGTGGCCCGCCGAACTCGGCAGCCATGCAGGCCGATAACGACCTGGCTCTCGGCCGGTTTGTCGACGCCATCAGCCACAGCCCGGTCTGGAAGGATTCAGTGATCTTCATCGAGGAAGACGACGCGCAGACTGGCGTCGACCACGTCGACGGTCACCGCAGCCCAGGCTATGTCATCAGCCCCTATGTCAAACAGCAGGTGCACCACGATGGCACCGGCGCCGGTGTCGTCGCCGACAGCACCTTCTACACGCAGGTCAACATAACCCGCACGATCGAGCAG
>JBEKWT010000046.1:0-12893 GCA_049512795.1 Occallatibacter sp. | reverse complement strand
AGGAAGAAAAGCGGTCGCTGGAACCAGCGCCGCCGGAGCTTCACCTTCGAGCGATACCGTGCCCAGCTCGAATGCCTCCAATGCCGCTGCGTCCGCGGCCATCGCCATCCAGCACGCAGCGCCCTTCTTGAGCACTGTGCACGCAATCTCAAAGGTGAATGGGTTTTCGGGACGGTGTTTGGGGGTTCCCTTGGCGCGCTCAATCCACATGGTGTGGCTGCCCAGCGAGTAATTCGCCTCCACCGGCTCGGTAATCTCGAAGGCCTGCTTCATTCCCCCCGCTGCGCCCGCGCCAAAGCTCGCCAAATCGCTCGCCGTCAGAGTTTGCCCATAGCACGCAAAAGGCAGCGCCAGAACAACGACCACCGATGTTGGTGCGCCGTGTTTAGCGGTCATCGCCAATTCCACGCACGCATCTCCCTTTATCGGAGCGGCGAGTGCCGGGTAAGGCATCGCGGCCTTGCGAACCGGAGGCGGAGCCACGAGCTCCCAATCCGCCGGAAGGCTGTAGCTGAAGCCAACATCGTCCCTTTGCACTTGAGGCGGCAACGCGGCCGCTAACGGACTTGCAGGCGCGTCAGCCTGCGTGGCTCCTGGAACAGATTTCGAAGCAGGGATTGCGGGAGCTGCAGCCCCATTCGCAGCCTTGCCCGCGGGTGTCGCCGCAGGCCCCGGCGCCTGCGCAAAGAGCGGCGACCAACCAAATGCAACAAGTCCAAGTGCAACGAGAGTTCGCATTGGGTTGCCTCTTGTTAGCCGGTCAGGCCTAAAGCTGGCCAGCCAGCGTCAAATGGATCCTCATCGAAATCCGTCACTACTTGAGGAAGAATGCCGAGGCTGACGCCAATACTCCCAGCGCCGAAACGGCAAGCCCGATGTGCCAGTAGACGCGGCTCCGCGTCAGCAGCGTGATCGACACGATTACCAGGCCAATCTCCAGCAACACCTCGCCCAAATCGAAGCGATCTGCCTTGGCTTCTCCCTGGTCCACGCTGGTTTGTAGCGCCACGGCCGTTGCCTGATCCTGCTTCACCTCGTCTGCCCACTTCTTCTGGTGGTCGGCGTACGCCTTCACCAACTTGGCGGTTGCATCTTTGTTTTCGAGCGTAACAACACTCATCAGATCGGCCACCAATTGCGTGTCGTTGGAACGAATCTTCTGTGCCTGGTACTCATTCCACTGGTCGGTCGCCTTGTTTTGGTTCAGGACCGCCTCCTCGTGCGTGCGCCCGCCCAACACTGTAGTCACGGCAAGCAGCACGGCCAGCACGCTCATCGTAAAGGCAACTGGCCGCAATGGCTCTTCGTTGGCTGCCTGCTCAACATTCTCCTTGAATTCATGCACTTCGCTCGCGTCCATATGGGTCCTATGCTCCATGCCTAGAGGTCTTCCGGTTTCAGGCCGGTGCGCTTCGCTATTTTTGACAGCATTTTAGGCCCGATCTCCTCGCCTTCGTGAAAAGCCCAGGTAAATTCGTAGGGAAAGTTAGGGTTTTCGAGCTGTTTGTGTGATCCGCCCTTGCTGATTCGCGGTTTCTCGCGCCAGCCAATCCGTAGCAATGCACGATAGACCTTCTTGGCGCTCGATGCCGGAAACTTGCCCATGCTTAAAACACATCATACTTGTGCGTGACAACACAACAGGGCGATTTGACGTGGGTTGGGAACTGCACTGCTTCCTGGATTCAGGCCAGACTTCCTGATCGCTTCCTGGTCGACGGCGACACTCGCCCGACATTACACCACGGCAAAGCGAACCTGTTCCGGAGCGCTTTGATCGACTTCAATCCGATCCGCCACCACCCGAAGCGCCAATGCCTCTACTTTCGATTGAGCTTCCAATCGGGTGACCCCATATGCGAGCACGCCGGGTAGGCTCTCGATCTCTGCGATCCAACGGCCGTCCTCTTCTCGGTCGAAAACGATCTCGAACTCCATGGGAAACCTCGGGAAAACCTGGTTGCTTCTAAGTCTACGCGATTCCGGTTACTTCCGCTTCCACCTTACTCCATCCTTCGAGTCTTCGATGACCACGCCCTTCTCCGCCAGCTCGTTGCGAATCTCGTCGGCGCGGCTAAAGTTGCGCTCTTTCTTGGCCGCTGTGCGCTCGGCCACCAGCGCCTCAATCGCCTCATCGGTCAACGACTGCGCCGCCAGCAGTTCCGGCGCCACATCCGCCATCCTGCCGGTCTCCTTCGCCCACTCGATCGCTCGTCGCGTCGCTTCAGCGTCGGGATCTTCGATCACATCGAACACCGCATCGAAGTCCTTCAGCACTGGAAGAATCGCATCGCGGTCGCCCGCAAAAAATTGCCCCTGGTCGATAGCCGTATTCGCGGCGCGAACCAGCTCGAAGACGGGCGCCAGCGCATCGGCGGTGTTCAAATCATCGGCCAGCGCGTCTCTGAATTCGCCCGCAGTCTTCCTCGCGGCCTCCTGCATTGCGGAATTCTCTCCGACGGCGAAAGCTCCCGCAGACAGCCGCGCCCGAAATGTCCGCAGCCGGTCGATCGCGTTTGTGGCGTCGACAAGACTGTCGAAGGTGAAGTTGAACTGTCGGCGGTAAGGCACCGCAATCAGCGCCAGCCGGATTGCCGACGCCTTAAAGCCCTTCAGCAGGAGATCGCGAGGCGTGTAGAAATTCCCCTCGCTTTTCGACATCTTCCGCCCATCCACCAGCAGAAACCGCACGTGCATCCAATGTCGCGCAAACTGTTTGTGCGTCGCCGTCTCGCTTTGCGCAATCTCATTTTCGTGGTGCGGAAACATCAGGTCTTCGCCGCCCGCGTGCAAGTCGAAGCTCTCGCCCAGGTATTCCATGGCCATCGCCGAGCACTCGATGTGCCACCCAGGCCGCCCGCTCCCAATCGCCGTCTCCCACGAAGTCTCCCCCGGCTTGGCGGCCTTCCACAGCGCAAAGTCGCGCGCCGAATCCTTCTCGTACTCGTCCACGTCCACGCGCGCGCCGTCTTCCATGCCGCTCAGGTCTTTCTTGCTCAACTTTCCGTATCGAGGAAACGCCGCCAGCCTGAAGTACCAGGATCCGTCCTCGGTCTTGTACGCTGCTCCTGCCGCGGCCAGCTTTTCCACCAGCGCCACCATCTTCGGAATGTGCTCCGTCGCCAGCGGAATCTCCTCCGGCCGCTCAATTCTCAGCGCTTCCATGTCCTCGAAAAACGCCTTCACATAACGCTCCGTGTATGCGCCGATCGGAATTCCCGCCTCAATCGAGTTGCGGATGATCTTGTCGTCCACGTCGGTAATGTTCATCACGTGGCGCACCCGCATCCCGCTGAGCAAAAGGAAGCGGCGCAGAACATCAATCTGCAGAAACGTGCGAAAGTTCCCGATGTGCCCGTAGTCGTAAACCGTCGGCCCACAGGCGTACATCCGCAGCGCCTTGCCATCGGCAGGCTCCAGCGGATCCAGTTGTCCCGTTAGGGTATTGAAAAGGCGGAGGGTCATCGCTTAGGAAGTTCGTGCATTGCCCGGCTCGTGCGCTGCCTGGCTCATGCAAGCGCGTCTCGAGTCTCTCCCGACTCGCTCACCACGCGTACACATGTTGCCCTAAGCAGCCTATCTGATTGTAGCAGCGCCGATTCTCCCGCCAATTCGCACCGCTCAACCCTCAAATGAACCCTAAACTCATGAGCCCTCAGCTCACCCGAACGCCGCAGCCGAGCCAACCAGGATCATCAGGATAAGCACCCACCATCCAAACACGGCTATGTAGCCGGAACTGCGTTTTGTTCCCGCCACGATCGCTACACCGATCGAAGTTACCGCCAAATTCCAGATGACAAGCGGATCGATCGCCGTAGCCAATGCATACAAAGCAGCTGGCGTTTCCTCCTTGGGTAAGTAGTAGGCAAGGTTTGTACCCGCAACGTTCCCAATGTTGAAGGCCTCGGGCATCACCCCGACAAACAGGCTCACGCCACCCAACAAGAACTTGATCGGCCACATAACAAGTCCCGCATAAAGCGTTACCGCGAGGATCGCCCCGAATTTCGCCTTGCCTCCAAACGCGAGATTAATTGTTGGCAACAAAACGGCCGCCGCAATCACATTAATGAGAAGGAGGCCAAGCGGGGAAAGCGCCCAGGTCACAGCCTGATTCGTTGGTCCCTTCTGATCCGCCTCCGCTCTCTTGTCCGCGGGCATTTGCTCAATCATGTGCTTGGCCCATTCAGGGGCTGCGCGCTGCTGATTTTCGTACACTGTCCTCCAAGTCACCTGAACCGTAATTGCGCCGTACAAGAATGCACCCGTGAGCACCGTGATGATCAGCGGCAGCCACCAGCTCTTGTTTCCGCGCTTGATGTCTTCAAACGTCTTCGATGGCGCAGCAAACGTGTTCGTCACGCGCTGCCATTGCGTCAATCCCGCCCCCTCTGGTGCTGTGTCGCCCACAGGCTGAACTCCCATTTCGCTCATGATCTCGCCTTTCGGATGCAAACTTGGAATTCCTGCACAAATGCTCCCTGGCGCATACCAATCACCTTGCGAGTGGCCTTAGCCCTCTGGCACACGCGATCGGTCGCGGAGCTTTCACCTCGCCTTTGTGGAGCAATCTGCATTTGCCCGCGATTGTACTCTGGGAGGGCATCCGCAATCGAATGAATTTTCGGGTGGGTAGCCGGTCAATTCGATGGGTACGGGCTGGTAGGACTGCGGTATGCAGGCGCCGATGCCGCTACGTTCCCTGCGCCTCGTCAGCCTGCTCGGCCGTCTGCCGTGGTGTCGTGCTATGCGTGGCCGGCTTCGCGGGCGTCGCCGGGCCCGGCTTACCTGCCGCCGCATAGTTCTTGTACACCGTGATGTGGAAACACGCCTGCTTGAACTCCTCTTCCACATCGATCTTCCCCGCCGCCTCGAGTCCCGCCAGTTGCTTCCGCATCCAGGCCATTTCCGCCCTGCTCAGGCCCTTCTTGGCGATATCGATCGTCGCGCCGGTCAGATGCGGGCTCACCAGGTCGCCTTCCGCCGGCGCCGCGTTCCCATTGATCCTCTCAAGCCGCTTCTGGTACTCCACCGTCCGCACCGCCGAGCTCACTTCCAGCGCGCTATGAAACGCCGCCTCGTGCGCCCGCGCCAGATCGGCCAAAAACTTCGCCGTCCACGGCCGGCAATAGCGGTGATTTTCTTCGAGCTCCGCGTTCACCGTCAGCGCAATCGACACCGGGATCGGCACAAGCAGCTTGTCGGCGATTCGCGCCGCCAGATCGGCTTCGTTCTCAATCCGCTCCAGCCCTTCCGCATCCAGTCGATCGTTTTGCCGCTGAAGCGATGCGAGCGACCCCCGCAGCGACGCCGGCATTCCGCCTCGAGGCATCAGAATCGAGGCGTCCTCGGCGTTCGTCCTTCCGGTGGCGGCATCCGCGGCTTCACCCGCCCCGCTCGCGGCCGCGTTTTGGCTCGCGGCATTCGCCTTGGCATCTTCGTCGTCCTTCGCCGCCGTGCCGAGTTCTCTCCTCGCTGCGGATTGAGCCGGCGCCGCTCGATCGGCCGGCGTCGCCTCCACGTCCGCGCTTTCTTCGGCGTCACCAGGAAGCTGCTCGCGCGCTTCATCCATCCGCCGCGATTCTGCGACCTGGTCCTCATCCGTCGCCTGCTGTCTTATCTCTGGAACCCGGTAGGCCGTCCCCGCCTCACCCGGCTCGGACTCCGGGCCAGCGCTGCGCTCTCTCGATCGAAGCGAGATTCGCTCCAGCCTCAGCCGCCGTGCGCTGAGTGAGCGCCCCACCCGAACCGATGCGGCGCTACGCCCCATCTGCCTTCGCTCAAGTTGTTGCCGGATCGCGAGCCCCGCCAAGCGCCCTGCTTCATCGGGAGTGAGTTTGCGCCCGCCGCTCGTCCTCCCCGCGCTCATTCTCCCCGCGCTCATTCTCCCCGCGCTCATTCTCCCCGCGCTGATTCTCCCCGCGCTGATTCTCGTTGACCCGTTGCTCGTTGACCCGCTGGAATGGCTTCTAGCTTGAACAGCCGCGCCGCGAATGGGCGCCTGACGATGCGCCGCGCGCGCCGTACCCGCAGCCGCAGATCTCCGCTGCGTCCTGGCCGATTGCGTTGCCTGGGCGCTTGCGACGCCGGCCCATGCGAACATAGCCAGCGCGACCGCCGCGAATGCGGTGCGGCACATAAGGGGGAGTGCGGACAATCGAGAGCTTCTCCAGTCTACGTCCATCCGCAGTCTCCTCCGAGTGTCTTTGCGGATTCGGGTTTGTCTGATAATTAGACGCACCCCGCTCTCTTTCAGGTTGACCATCCAATCCGGCCGGTCTTAATTTGCCGGCGCTGGCGGCGTGGCTTCGTCGCTGCCAATCGGCACAATCGGTTTGGCAGTGGGGCTCAGCACAAAACCCTTTCGGACCAGCGCAAACCCCTCCTGCGGCAATTCCGCCTGCAGCAGTTGATTCTCCGGCCCGGAAAACAGCTCCGTGCTAGCCCCGGCGATTGTGGCCACCAGATGGTGCACGGCGATGGCCTTTCCATCGAGCGTTCCCTCCTGATCCGGATAAGTGGCCAATTGCACCGGTTCAATCGAGCCTGTGTTCTTCGGCAGAATCGCCCACAGATCGCGGTTATTCTGCGTCACGGCAAGCGCCAGCAGCGTCTCCAGCGCTCCCGCGTCAAAGTCCGGCAGAAACACAGCGCCGGCATGTGTGTCCAGCCGCGTCGTCGAGCTCTTCCCATTCGCCGAAATATTGAGCAGGAACTGGGCCGCATCGGGCGCCGCCACCACGCTTACCGCCTCGCCGTTCACCGTGGCGCTCAACATCGCATGTTGCAGTTGATTGGCCGCGTTCAGTTGCTCGTTCTTCGAGAGCGCGTAGTCAAGCCCCTGCATCGCCACTTTTACCAGCGAGGTTGAATCGTATCCATCTTTTGTCGCCGTGAATTGGAAGCTCGCCGAGCCCACTGCCTGGCCGTTCTGCGCGATCACGAAGGTGCCGGACTGCGCGGCGGCAGCGGACGGCCAAGCCGCGAGGATCAAGGCAAGAATTCCCGCAATCGGGAAGACAATCAATCGGCGCACGTGAATTTCGAACTCCCTACTCGAATTAGACACGCATCGGCGAAAAGAGTTACGAAGCGCATCCCGAACGCTTCCAGCGGCCCTCGCAGATTCCCGCCGGAGGATCCGACCCGCTCACTTGCCGGTTCGCTGACTTGCTAACTTGCTGACTCGCTAACTTGCTGATCTATGGGTGCCCCATCCTTGGCGCGTCGTTGTTCTTTGCGCCAAGGGTGGGATAGCACAATTCTCACCCCACCCGTCCTTAGCCGACTCGCTGACTCGCTAATCAATGGGTGCCCCAGGTCCCTCGCATTTGGGGACCTGGGATAGCACGCCTCTCGCCCCACCCGTCTTTACCCGACTCGCTGACTCGCTAATAAACTCCCAGCATCCCGAGTTCGCCCCTCAGCCCGTCCCCGCCCGTAAACCGTATCGCCTTCATCCCCGCCGCCATCGCGCCGTCCACATTTTCCTGCCGGTCATCGATGAACAGCGTCCGTTCAGGCGCAGAGCCCAGAATGTCCAGCGCTCGCCGGTAGATCGCCGGCTCCGGCTTGCGCAGGCCCACATAACACGAACTCAGCGCCACCTTGAAATACCGGCGCAGCTCAAATTTGCCAAATCGGAAATCGTTGGTCTCCCGCGCCTCATTGTTCAGCGCGCCCACCAAATAGCGGTTCGATGCCGAAATCTCCTTAAGGATTTCAAGCGCCCCGCCCGGCAGCAGCTTCGACTGCGCCAGCATGAAAGAGAACAAATCGCCGCGGGAAAACTCGCGCGGTTCATAAAAAACAGTCTCGTTCAGGTAGGTCTTACCCGTGATCGCGCTCCGTTCCCACGCATCGTAAACGGCAAGGTGCCTGGCCTCGAAATCCGCCGCGTCCAAACCAAAGCGCTCCACCGCGGCCGCGCGCTCGGCGTGGTCCCATCCGTTCGTTAGCAGCACTCCGCCTACATCGAACAGGATCACGTCGAAGGGGAACATCGGCGACTCTTTCCCGCGCTGTGCGCGTTCTGATTCGTGGGATTGAAGTTCAGCTCACGTGCCTCTGTCATCCTGAGCGTAGTCCGCCGAGGCGGACGGAGTCGAAAGCCCGCCCTGAGCGAAGATCGCCAAGCGATTGAAGTCGAATGGAAACCTGCGGTTGCCTTTCCCTATGCAATCCTGGCGTTCGTCTTGCAGCATCCGAACGGTTATCCGACGGATCGCACATACTGCCGACCGCCGCCTACCGCTCGTACTTGGCCTCGATGGCGAGCACTTTCTTGAACCGCCGCACAAAGCGCGGTTCCTGTGCCTGGAACGTTGCCCCGACGAACGCGTGCGCCAACTCAAACGCCAGCGCCGATCCGATGATCCGCGCGCCCAGCACCAGCACGTTCATATCGTCGTGCTCCACGCCCTGGTGCGCTGAATAGGTGTCGTGGCAAATCCCGGCGCGAATCCCTGGAATTTTATTCGCCGCTACGCACACACCCACGCCCGATCCGCAAATCAAAATTCCCCGCGGCGCGACGCCCGACTTGATCGCTTCGCCGACCTTCTCCGCAAAGTCTGGATAATCGTCTTCGGGCTCGCACTTGAACGGCCCCAGGTCGATGACCTCGTGCCCTGCCGCCGCCAGATTCGCGCGCACCTCTTCCTTCATCGCAAATCCCGCATGATCCGAACTGATCACTAACTTCACAGCGTCCATCCTTTCAACAAAGCAAGTTAGCAAGTTAGCAAGTCAGCGAGTCAGCAAGTCAGCGAATCAGCAGGCACGGATGCGTGAATCTTCCAAAGATCCCAATAGCCCGTTAATCATTCGTGCGACTTCCTCGCAAGCTTCCATCAACTCCTTAACCGTTCCCGCCTTCAAGAGCTGCAGGTCCCCAGCGAGCTCTAATTGTGTCTGCAACTCGAAAAGCGAGCCGCGGGGAAGTGGCTAAGAACTGCCGAAAATATCCGTCATCAAGTCTTCCGTGTCCTTCTGCAATGTTGCTCGGTATGGAAACGGCAGCCCTTCGCATCTGCGCCCGGAGCTACTTCACCAGCTTCTTCGCCCGCGCCGCCACATTCTCCGCCGTGAATCCGAATTCCTTCATCACCACCGGCCCCGGCGCCGATGCGCCAAATCGGTCCAGCCCAATAACGTCGCCGTCCGTGCCCACGTACTTCCACCACCCCAGCGTTGCGCCCGCCTCAACCGCCAGCTTGGGCACGCCCGCCGGCAGAACGCTGGCCTTGTACGCCGCCGTCTGCTCCTCGAAGATCCTCCAGCTCGGGAAGCTGACTACGCGCGCCCTGATGCCTTCCGCCGCGAGCAGCTTGGCCGCGCCCTGCGCCAACTGAACCTCCGAGCCTGTCCCGATTAAAATCACCTGCGGATTCGCCGCGTCTTCGAGAACATAGGCTCCTTTGCTCACGCCCGCAAGCAGGTCGTGCGCCGTCGCGTCGATCACCGGCACGTCCTGCCGCGTGAGCGCAAAAAAGCACGGCCCCCTGCGCTCCAGCGCCAGCCGCCACGCCGCCGCTGTTTCGTTCGCATCGGCCGGGCGAAAGTCCGTCATATGCGGCACCGCTCGCAGCGCCATCAGATGCTCGATGGGCTCATGCGTCGGTCCATCCTCGCCCACGCCGATCGAATCGTGCGTAAACACGAACAGCGACGGAGCCTCCATGAGCGCTGCAATCCGCAGCGCCGGCTTGGCGTAATCTGAAAAAACAAAAAATGTCGACCCGAACGGCTTCAACCCGCCGTGAACCGCCATTCCGTTCACCGCCGCGCACATGGCCAGTTCGCGCACGCCGAAAAACACATTGCGCCCTGCGGGATCGTCGGCAAAGTGCTTGCTCGCCTTGAAAATCGTCTTCGTCGAAGCCGTCAAATCCGCCGCCCCGCCAATCAGTTCCGGCACGCTGTCGTAGATTGCGTTCATTACCACGTGGCCCGCGTTGCGCGTAGCCACAGGCTTGTCCACTGGAAAGCTGGGAATCGCCTTGTCCCAGTCGACTTTCAACTTGCCCGCCTGCGTGCGCTCGAAATCCGCCGCTAGATCGGGAAACGCCGCCTTATACCCGTCGAAGAGCTTGTTCCACTCCGCCTCCAGGCCCGCGCCGCGCTTCACCGCCTCGCGCCAGTTGGCCAGCGCGTCCTCGGGCACATAGAAGCTCTGATCCTCCGGGAACCCGAAGAACTTCTTCGTCGCCGCTGTATCCGCCGCGCTCATCGCCTCCCCGTGCACTTTGTTCGTCCCTGCGTTCGGGCTGCCGTATCCGATCACCGTCCGCACCGCGATCAGCGACGGCTTGTCCTCGACCGCCCGCGCCGCCATAATCGCCGCTTCAATCCCGTCCAGATCGTTGCCGTCCATCACCCGCTGCACATGCCAGTGGTATGCCTCGAAGCGCTCGTACACATTTTCCGTAAAGCTCCACCTCGTCGGCCCGTCCAGCGAGATCAGGTTGTCGTCATACAGCGCGATCAGCTTTCCCAGTCCCAGCGTCCCCGCCAGCGACGCCGCCTCGTGCGACAGGCCCTCCATCAAATCGCCGTCGCCGCACATCACGTACGTGTGATGATCCACCACATTGAAGCCCGGCCGGTTGTACACCGCAGCCAGGTGCTTCTCCGCCATGGCCATGCCCACCGCCATCCCGATTCCCTGCCCGAGGGGCCCGGTCGTTGCTTCCACGCCGTCGGTCAATCCATATTCCGGATGTCCCGGCGTGATCGATCCCCAACGCCGAAAGCTCTTCAAATCGTCCAGCGTCAGCTTGTACCCGGTGAGAAACAGCGTTCCGTAAAGCAGCGCCGACGCATGACCGTTCGAAAGCACAAACCGGTCCCTATCCGCCCACTTCGAGTGCGCCGGATTGTGCTTCATAATTTTGTGAAACAGCAAATAGCTGATCGGCGCGTCGCCCAGTGGCGCACCCGGATGGCCGCTGTTGGCCTTTTCCACCGTGTCCAGGGCGAGTAAACGCAATGTATCGATCGAAAGCTGGTCGAGTGAGAGTGACGCAATGCTGGAAGCCATATTTGCTCCTGAGTTTCCTTTCCCTGAAATGCCCAATGCACCCGCTGACGGTGCGCTACTCAACGTCTGAACAAATCAATCCTTTGAAAAGGCACGGCCATTGCCGTGCAATAAGTCGGACAAAATCGAGGGGTTTAACCCCTGATGGAGTTTGGCTCTGAAAAATATGCCGCCTGCAAAGGCTCCGCCAGGGCGCGTCCACCTTCCCTTACTCAATCTTGATCTTCACATTGTATCCAAGCCAGGTGTCCGATTCCGTCCAGTGCATCGTCCACTCCAGCGCTGCGCAGCCGGCCCCCGGCCTGATGTCCGCGCTGAATCCCGCGCTGCCCAATCCCCGGCTGGCCGTCCTTTTCACCGTCTTCCATCCGTCGTCGCTCCACACCACTTCAAACATCCCCTCGTCCAGAATCCGCAACGTGCTGCCCGCATCCATCCTGTGAATCGGCCGGCTTCGGCTGTACATCTCCACGCCCCGCTTGCATTTCTTCCGCCCCTCCGGCGTGCAGTACCGCTCATACACCGGTTCGATGCGGTCGAAGACCTTGCCGTCCACCGCTGAGCGCAACAACTTTAAATACTCCGCATGAGCCCATACCAGCGGCACTGCCGAACCCGCCGGCTGGCCCTTCTTCAGGCGCCGATCCGGCCTGTCGTCCTCGTCCCACACCTGCTCCGGCAGTAACTGCCCGCAGCTCGCGAATTGCTCATACGTCTTGATCAGCTGGCCGATGTCGTTCCCTGCCGCCAGCTCGCGGTGCGCTCGTTCGCCGGTCAGCAGCGGCCACACGCGTCCCTGTCCCCATCCCTCGAACGGACCTCCATCGGGCCGTTGCCCGTAGCCGTCGAAGTTGTAGCGCAACCACCCCGGCCCCTGCGGCAGCTCGCGTTTCAGCACCGCGTCCACCACTTTCAGCGAATCCGCAATCAGCGGATCGTCAGCCCGACGCACGCCGTATCGCACCAGCTCCAGGAACCCCGCATCGATAATCTCGCGCGCCTGAAATTCGGTCTGTGACCCCGGCGGCCGGTTCTCGAGGTGAATCGTTTCCTTCCCGCAGCCCTCGTGCGCGTACGCCTCGCCGCACTCCGGCGGCCTGATCCGCATGTAGTGCCGCTTCACCTCCGCGTCGAGCACCCCGTTGTTCGTCACCGTCCAGTCTTCCAGATGCCCTTCAATCCAGTCGGCAAACTCCTCCAGAAACTCGCCCAGCTCGTCCGCCTCGCGCGCCCGCGCCATCTCCGCCGCGCAAATCAACCCGCCAATCACCGCCGCCAGCGTCGACGGAGAATACCCCGCATTCTCTTCCCAGCGCTCCTGGTGCGTGATCGGCGCATGCCGCACCAGAAATCCCGCCGCCCGCTCCACAAAAGGGAACATGTGCAACTCGCCCAGACCGCCCGCCTTCCACAGCCGCCACGCCAGGATGATCGGAAACGCCACCTCGTCCAGTTGCTTGCCGCTCCAATACGGCGTTCCGTCGATCCAGAAATTCTGCGCGAATCCTCCGTCGACCTGCTGCGTGCACGCCAAATACACCAGCGCCCGCCGAGCCGTCTCCACGCGCCCGCAAGCCAGCAGAGCCGTCGCTGTCTGCACCATGTCGCGCGTCCACACCAGGTGATACCCGCCCAGATCGTCGTCGCCCTTCACCTGTCCCCACGGAATCGAAGCCGATGCAACAAACGCTCCCGAATACGCCTTGTCCTCGTGCGCCAGCAGCGCCGCGTGGCTGGCCTTCATCAGCTTGCCGCCATCCTGCGCCTTCGCGGCAAGCCCCTCCGGATACGCCGCCCGCTTCCACTGCTCGATAAACCGCTTCTTCTGCTCTTCGAACCCCACCGACAG
>JBEKWT010000045.1:0-13010 GCA_049512795.1 Occallatibacter sp. | reverse complement strand
TTGGTCATCGGCGTGGCCGCCGCTATGTCGCGCATGCCGTAGGTGCGGTAGTCGACGATTTTGCCGTGGCGCGCGAGGATTGTGACCGCTCCGGCGAGGTGCTTCTGATCGATCTCCTCCTGGATAGCAGCGTGGAGGCGGTCGAGGCGCTCGGAAGAAAAGCCGACCGACTCGGGCTTCACGGGCGTCATGTCGATCGCTGGCGGGGCGGCCTGCTGGGCGTGCCCGGTAAACGGGCCTGCGGTAAAAAGAAGCGCGACCAGGGCAGAGGCAATAGCGAGCGATGCGGCCATTCTCATACGAATCCTTTGGGCAATCGGTTTGCCGAGTGAATCGTCCGGCCATCTTTATAGCAGATGCGTCGAGTACCGCCCCGTGAACGAACGTAAAGGTGAACGGAAACCCGTTTCGCGGTACACTGAAGGCTGGCAGGAGGACCGGGCGGTCGCTGCCGGAAGTCCTTGCGCAAGCAAGGGTTGCCGGGAGAGGAAAGTCCGAACTCCGCAGGGCAGTGTGCCGGATAACGTCCGGGACGCGGGCTTCAAAGCCCGTGGACGGCTAGTGCCACAGAAAACATACCGCTCGCCTCGGCGAGTAAGGGTGAAAAGGTGCGGTAAGAGCGCACCGCTCCGGCAGTAATGCAGGAGGCAGGGTAAACCCCACACGGAGCAAGACCAAATAGGGAGGGAAACCGGGGCCAGGAGCCAGGCGCCGGTTGCGCATCGGCCCGATGCGGCAAGGCGGCTCTCGAAATCGCCGAAACCTCCGGGTAGGTCGCTGATGAGCGTCCGCGGCAACGCGGCGCCTAGAGGAATGACCGCGTAGAACAGAATTCGGCTTACGAGTCCTTTTGCCGAATGCTGGGGTCCCCGACGACAGGTCTTCGTCGTTGGGGTAGTTCACGACAGCCCCGGTTGGGTGAACACCCGGCCGGGGCTGACCATTTTCCGGCGCAAAAAGATCAGAACTGGCAAAGCGAACGCTTCTCGCAGAGTGGGCCGCGCCGATCCGCTACCATCAGACTCATGTTGCGCGTGAAATGTTTGGAAGAGGGTGCGCGGGCGCCTGTAGTGGCGCATCCGGGCGAGGACCTGGGCTATGACCTGTTTGCGCTGGAAGGTATCGTGCTCGAACCCAGAGCCACCGCCAAGGTGCGGACGGGAATCGCCGTCGAAGCGCGCGATCCCCAGACGGGCGCTCCCCTGGGGCTGCTGGTGCGCGACCGATCCTCCGTGGCGGCGCGGGGAATCGCCACAACGGGTGGCGTGATCGACTCGGGTTACCGCGGCGAGATTCTGGTGGTGATGACCAACCTGGGCGATGCGTCCGTCGAATTGCAGGCCGGCGAGAAGATCGCGCAGATGGTTCCAGTCCCCGTCCTCACGGGTCTCGTCCAGGAAGTCGAAACACTGGAAGTGTCTGTGCGCGCGGCAAAGGGATTTGGCAGCACCGGCCGCTGATTTCTCGCGCCGGAACCCCACTTCAGGCGGATGCGTATCATAAGCAATACAGGATCATGCCACTTCGAGAGGGCTTCAAACTCGCGCTGCAATCGCTGTGGGGCAATAAGCTGCGCACCATTCTGACGCTGATCGGCGTGGTGATGGGCGTGGCCTCCGTGATCATGGTGATCACGATGGTGAACGGCGCCAATCGCTACGTGGCCACCAAGCTCTCAGGCTACGGCGCTGATGTTTTCCAGGTATCGCGGCAGGCGAGCGTGATCTTCAGCGCTCAGGACTATTTCCGTTTCCAGAGGCGCAAGATCGTGCGCATCGAGGACTACGAGGCGGTGCGCGACAACTGTACCCAATGCAGCGATGTGGGCGCGGCGCTGGACAAGTCTACAAACGTCTTCTACAACGGCCACTCCAGCGACAATACCGATGTGCGCGGGTACACGTGGACGATGCTGACGCTGAACAACATCGATATCGCGATGGGGCGCGGGTTTACGCCGGCCGACGAGGAGCACGGCGCGCACGAAGCGATCGTGGGCTACGACATCGTGGACAACATTCTGGGCCAGGGAGATCCCATTGGCAAAGAGATTCGCGTGGACGGGATTCCCTACACCATCGTGGGCGTAGGCGAGCGCCAGGGCAAAACGCTGGGCCAGTCGCAGGACAACTGGGTGGCCGTGCCCATCAGCACTTATCAGCAGACCTACGGCTACAACGATTCGCTGAACATTCTGGCGCGCGTAGCGGGCGGCGCGGAGGAGATGGAGCGGGCCGAGGACGAGGTGCGCGTCCTGATGCGGACGCGTCGCCACGATGCGCCGGGTTCCCCCGACGACTTCGAAATCAGCACCAACGACACTTTCCTCGACATCTGGAAGCAGATCAGCTCGCTCTTCGCCAGCGTGGTGCTGGGGCTGGCATCGATCGCGCTCGTGGTGGGCGGCGTGGTCATCATGAACATCATGCTGGTGAGCGTGACTGAGCGGACGCGCGAGATTGGCGTGCGCAAGGCGCTCGGCGCCAGGCAGCGCGATGTGCTGATGCAGTTCCTCATCGAGAGCGCAACCATGGCGTTGGCTGGCGGGGCCATTGGCGTGCTGTGCGGGATTCTGGTGGGCAAACTGATCACCATTGTCATCGGGTTTCCCACCAGCGTGCCGTTGTGGGCGATTTTCCTCGGCCTGTTCCTGGCCGGCTCGGTGGGCATCTTCTTCGGCGTTTATCCCGCCAGCAAGGCCGCCAAATTGGATCCGGTGGTGGCGCTGCGCTCGGAATTGTGAGACTTAACCATGGCAAGCACAGGTCAAACCCGTGAATCCGTCAAGATGGCGCTGGACACGCTGCGCACGAACAAGCTGCGCTCGGGTCTGACGATCCTGGGTATCGTGATTGGAGTTTCTACCGTCATCGCGATTTCGTCAGTCGTGAACGGCATCGACAACCGTGTCTCGGGTTTTATCAACTCGCTGGGGTCGAACGTCTTTTGGATCGGGCGCTTGCCGATCATTAGCGTGAGGCCGACGGCCGAGATGCTCGCGCGCCGGATGCTGACCGTCGATGACGCAAGGGCATTGCGCGAACTGCCGCACGTGATTACCACGGACGCCGAGGGCGCCTCCATCAAGAGCTTCCAGGTAGGCGACGTCAGCGCACGATACGGAGACAAGAAGGTCTCCGGCTCGATCCTGGCGGGCGATTTTCCCGAAGTGATGGATGTGACCGAACTGGTTCTGCTCGAGGGCCGCATGTTTACCGACGCCGAAGATGCGCGCGCCGCCCATGTCGTGGTGCTCGGTCACGACACCTGGCAGGAGCTCTTCGGCGACGAGCCGGCGGTGGGCAAAGAGATAGCCATCGAGTCGGGGCTGTACACCGTCATCGGGGTGCTCGATAAACGCAAGCAGCCCTTCGGGAGCGGAAAGAATCCGCGCGATAACATCATCCTGTTTCCGTTCGGCACTTTTCACAACCTGCACCCGGAGGTCACAGACCTGACGCTCATCCTGAAGTACGACAGCCCGAAGAACAAGGACCTTGTTGAAGAGGAGATTCGCGAATTGCTGCGCATTCGGCGCAAAGTGCGCGTTGATAAGGCCGACGACTTTGAAATCTTCGGGCCTGACTCTCTCACCCGGCTGTGGGGTCAACTGACCGACGGGCTTGTTGCCTTTATGATTGCCGTCTCCAGCGTAGGGCTGATGGTGGGCGGCGTCGGCGTGATGAACATCATGCTGGTGAGCGTGACCGAAAGAACACGTGAGATCGGAGTGCGTAAAGCGATCGGCGCGACCAAGCGAACCATCCTCACGCAATTCACAGTGGAAGCCGTGACATTGTGCTCGGTTGGCGGCGTCATGGGGATTCTGCTTGGCGCCATCATCACCTGGATTGTGTATTTTCTTCCCATCGGATTGCCGGCCACGGTTTCAACCACCTGGGTGCTGGTGGGCTTCGGCGCTTCCTGCGCGATTGGGTTGCTGTTTGGCATTTATCCCGCGTGGAAGGCCGCGAATCTGGACCCGATCGAAGCGTTGAGATACGAGTGAAGCAGGTGTCCCGTTTCGGTTGCCAGGCTCATCCCAATGCGACCAAATCTGACTCCAGAAACCTGGCCCCTGCAAACTGCTTTCCTGATGCGGCACGCACTGGCGCGGGCCGTGGAGATTGCAGCGATGGCGCTGACCGCTGATTCACCGCGCCGGAACCCCCAATCGCCCGATTGCGTATCATGAAAGCAGATCATGCCATTCGGTGAAGCCTTCAAACTCGCGTTGCAATCGCTGTGGGCAAACAAGATGCGCACCATTCTTACTCTAGTTGGAATGGTCATCGCCGTGTCTTCGGTGATCACGGTGGTCACGCTCACCAACGGGGCCAAGCAGTTCGTCACGTCGAAGATCAACACCTATGGCGCGGCTGTCATTACGGTCAGCAAGATGCCTGAGACGTTCATGACGATCGAGGAATACGTCGAGTTTCAGAAGCGCAAAGACATCACCTATGACGACTATCGCGCTATTCTCGACGAGTGCAAATCCTGCGTATCTGTGGGCGCGCAACGTGATAGTACCGGCAAGGTTGTGCGCGGAACCAAGTCCACGACTGACACCGACGTTCGCGGCTGGACGTGGACGATGCCGCCGATTTCGAACCTCAACATCGTGCTGGGCAGGTCGTATACCGAGATGGAAGATCAGCATTCGGCGCACGTAGCCATTGTCGGCTCCGACATTGTGGACAACGTTTTGGGCGCCGGCGACCCCCTCGGCAAAGAGATTCGCGTCGACGGCGCGCCATACACGGTGATCGGCGTGGGCGAGAGCCAGGGCAAGATGTTTGGCCGCAGCATGGACAATTGGGTGGCGATTCCCCTTACTACATTTCTTGAGGCATACGGGTCCAACCAGAGCCTGCAGATTCTCGTGAATTCGGGCGGCGGTGGAGCCGTCATGGAATCGGTCAGCGACGAGCTTCGCGTCATCCTCCGCACGCGCCGTCATCTCGCGCCAGGCGCGGCCGACACATTCTCCATCGATTCCAGCGCAACCTTCGGGAATTTGCTGGTGACCATTTTGAATAACTTTGGCGCGGTGGTCATAGCCATCGCCGCGGTTGCGCTGGTCGTCGGCGGCATTGTCATCATGAACATCATGCTGGTCAGCGTGACGGAGCGGACGCGGGAGATTGGCGTCCGCAAAGCCCTGGGGGCGCGCCGCCGCGACATCCTGCTCCAGTTCCTGATTGAATCGGCGTTGCTTGCCGCGCTTGGCGGGGGCATCGGCGTCGTGTTCGGCATCTCCGCAGCCAAGCTGATTACTTTCGCGGTCTCTTTTCCATCGTCGGTGGCGCTCTGGTCTATCCCAGTCGCTCTTTTTGTGGCCACCGCCGTGGGATTATTCTTTGGGGTTTACCCCGCAAACAAAGCCAGCGCTCTCGACCCCATCACAGCCCTTCGCGCTGAAATGTAACGGATAACTTCAATATGCGCTCAGTTGGCCAATCCGGAGAAGCAGTCAAACTCGCGCTGGACACGCTGCGCAAGAACAAGCTGCGCTCGGGGCTCACCATCCTCGGCATCTCCATCGGAATCGCAACTGTGATCCTGATCTCGTCCGCTATTAACGGCCTGAACTCCAACATCGATCATTTTGTCAGCACGCTGGGCACGAACGACTTGTGGATTTTCCAATTTGAGCCCTTTGGCCATCGGCCCACGACCGAGGAGCTGAATCGCAAAAAGCTCACCTACGATGACGGCGTGGCAATGCGCAGCCTGCCGCATGTGATTGCAGTCGATCCCGAGCTTACCTACCAGAATTTCCAGACGGGCCTGGGCAGCGTTGCCATGAAGGCCGGCACTCACAAAATCCAGAACACGATCATCAATGGCAGCACCGAGGCCGTGACGCAAGTGGTCGACGTGAACATGAAGGAAGGCCGCATGTGGACGGAATCGGAAGCGGAGCATGGTGACAATGTCGTCGTTCTTGGTCACGATGCCGCGGAAGATCTTTTCCCGGACAAGTCCCCGCTGGGGCAGGACGTGGAGTGTGAAGGAGACATTTTCACGGTTATCGGCGTGCTGGAAACGCAACCGCAGCCGTTCGGCAGTGGACGCAACACGCAGGACAATTCAGCCTATTTCTCTCTCAAGACTTTCAGAAAGATTCATCCTGAAATCCTCGACTACTGGATTGTGGCGCGATACGACACCCCGGCCAACAAAGCTCTGGTCACCGAGGAGATTCGCGAGCTGCTCCGCGTGCGGCGGAAGTTGCACGTGCAGCAGGACGACAACTTTGCCATCTTCAGCCCTGATTCGCTCACTCGCCTCTGGAATCAGTTAACGGTCGGACTGTTTTCGTTTATGGTAGCCGTCTCTTCCGTCGGTCTGATGGTGGGCGGGGTGGGCGTGATGAATATCATGCTGGTCAGCGTGACAGAACGCACGCGAGAGATTGGCGTGCGTAAGGCGATCGGCGCAACCAAGAAGAATATTCTGCTGCAATTCACTCTCGAGGCGGTGACGCTCTGCATGGTCGGCGGGCTGCTCGGCATTCTGGCTGGAGCGTTGTTCACGCTTATTCTGCACTTTGCTGTGTCCTTCCTTCACGCCGCACTTTCGTTCACCTGGGTCATCATCGCCTTTCTTGTCGCCTGCGTCATCGGATTGGTCTTCGGAATTTACCCGGCGTGGAAGGCGGCGAGCCTGGACCCGATTGAAGCCCTTCGCTACGAGTGAAGCGGGTGTCAGCTTTCAGGTGTGAGGTGTCATGTTCATCCCAGCTCGACCGAGTCTGATCCCTGAAACCTGACCCCTGTAAACTGCTTTTGTGATGCCGCACGCACTGGCGCAGGCCGTGGAGATCGCGACGACGGCGCTGGCCGTGGCTGGAATGGGTTACTTTCTCGCGTCGATATTGGCGGCGCGCGTGTTCCTGCACGAGCGGCGCATTTCGCGACCTGAGTTCGCGCCCGGCGTTACCATCATGAAATCTCTCAAGGGCCCTGACCCCGGCATGATGGACGCGTTTCGCAGCCACTGCCGGCAAAATTACGCGGGCGAATTTGAGTTGCTCTTCGGCGTGGCTTCGCTGGATGATCCCGCGGTAGTCGCCGTGAAGGAGTTGCAAGCCGAATTCCCCGAGCGGGCGATTGGGCTGGTGGAGTGCCCCGAGCGCCTGGGCACGAACGGCAAGGTCAGCACGCTGGCGCAGCTCGCCACGCATGCGCGCCACGATTTTCTGCTCATCAACGACTCCGACATTACCGTGAGCCCCTGCTACCTTGAGCGCGTCCTGAGTTGTTTCGCGCCAGATTCGACCCGCTTCGCGCCGGCTTCGCAGGAACCAGGCAAACCGCCAGTAGGCCTCACAACGGCGCTCTATCGCGGCAGAGCGCACGGCACGCTTCCTTCGCGTCTTGAGGCGCTGGGAATTGCCACGGAGTTTATGCCTGGTGTGCTGCTCTCAAAGGTTATTGAAGGCGGCCTGCACTACGGGCTGGGTTCGACCCTGGCAGTTCGGCGCGAAGCGCTGGAAAAGGCCGGCGGTTTGCTGTCGATCGTGGATTACCTCGCTGACGACTACGAGCTGGGCGCATGCATAGCCCATGCAGGCTATCGCGTCGAAGTGAGCACCGAAGTCGTCGAGACCTCCGTCCCCGCGTATAGCTGGCGCGGATTCTTCGATCATCAACTGCGTTGGCTGCGGACAGTGCGCTCGGCGCGCCCCGGCGGCTATGTGGGTCTGATCTTCACCTACGGTTTCGGTTGGGCGCTTCTCAACGTGCTCGCGAGCGGATTGAGCCCGGTGAGCCTCTGGCTGCTGGGGCTGAGTTTCTTTCTGCGGCTGGCACAGGCGATGACGGTCGGAGCCGGGGTGCTCGGAGATCACGAAGTGCTGGCGAATCTCTGGCTTTTGCCCGTGCGCGATGCCATCGCGATGGGCTTATGGGTGGCCGCCCTTGCCGGAGACACGATCGTGTGGCGCGGGGAACGGTTCGCGCTGAGGGATGGAAAGTTGACGAAGTCCTGAGGGTTCTAGTCAGCTGCCGCCAGCGCGTCGGCCTGTTCACCGGCACGCATGGCTGCATCGTCGAAGGTGAGGCACGTGCCCAACTCATCGAAGTCCTTGTCCCAGCGCGGACGCTCTTCCTTGGGCAACGCGGTGAGCGCGTAGCCTGAGGTGCGCAATATTTCGTACCAGATGTTTTGTGCCTGCCACAGATTTAATTCGAAGGGCAGCTCGGTGAGTGTGCGGGCCATTGCGAGCGCGCGGTCCAGCATCTCAAGAGATCCTGAGGACATGAGCAACTCCAGCATGGCGCGCTTCATGCGCTGGTCGGCGATGTAGGAGAGCGTGGCGGATTCGAGTTGAACCTGGTCGGCCTTGGCGAGGGAGAGAAAATAGCGCAACTGCGGGAGGTCGATAGGTTCGCCCTCAAGCGCGCGCCGCAGACCGGCGTTTATGGCGAAGCCGGCGGCGAGTGTCAGCGCGGGCGGCTTGGGCAATCCCGCTTGAGATAAATAGTGAAGCAGGCTGGCGTGGTCCTGGTAGATGGTCGTGAGCGAATTCTCGATGTCCACAAGCGTCGAGTTGAGGATGAGCGCGACGATGCGGCGTTGCTCGTCCCGGAAGAGTGAGGTAAGCGAGTAGTCCGCGTGGCCGTAGAAGCGGTCGATCAGGCGGATCACCTCGGGAAAGTCTGCGCGCTGCACATGCCCGGCGGCTTCGGCACAGAAAGCCTCGAATGCGGCGGCGCCCGCGTCGTCGTAGCGTTTTACTGCGGCCGTAATGTTCTGGTCGCCAAAGTGGAGAACGGCAAAGGAGAAGCTCTGCGCGTTGCCGGTGATGGCGCTCGCGACATGCGCGCGGCCCAGGGCGAGTCGGCCGCGGCCTGAAGTGTAAATCTCGTGCGAGATGCGCCGGATGCGATAGCAGAAAAGATCTGTCTCATCGGCAAACGAGGAAAAGATCGAGCTGATGGCATAGTGCGCAGCAACCTGCTCCAGGTGCAGCTCCATGGTTTCAACGCTCTTTTTGTAAATGCTGGCGCCGTCGCCGGCCTCGGGCGCATTGGAGTGGGCTTCAGAGAGTTGGGCGAGAAATGCAGGCTGCAGCTGCTCCGCCTGCTCGCCAAAGAGCTGCTGCGCAAGTTGCAGCACGCGCGCGGCGTAGGCGATCACCTGTACGGTCTCAATGCCCGAAATGTCGTCGAAGAACCAGCCGCAACTGGTGTACATGAGCTGGGCGTGGCGCTGCATCTCCATCAACTTCAGGGCTTGCACCCGCTCAGGCTCCGTGAGCGCCTGCGTCTGTTGCGCGGCGAAAAAACGGTCCACGGACTCGCTGCCGCGGTCGAGCACGACGTGAATGTAGGCGTCGCGCGCGGCCCACACGTCGTTGAAGAACTTGCTGCCTTCGCGCTCGGTGAGCGGGATCAATGCGTCGCGCAGCTCGTCAAAGGCCTTGCGCAGAGGCGCGCGCCACGCCTGGTTCCACCCCGGCTTGCCACCGTTGCAGCCGCAGTCGGAGCGCCAGCGCTCAATGCCGTGCATGCAGCTCCACGACGTGTTCTCGACAATCTCGCACTCGAACTCGGGCGGAAACTGCTCAAGAAAGCAGCCGTAGTTGGTCAGCTTGACGGTCTTGTCCTGTTCGAGCAGGCGCAGCGCATAGGCCAGCGCCATCTCGCCGTACTTGTGGTGATGACCGTAGGACTCGCCATCGGTCGCCACATGGACCAGCTGTGGCTGGTGTGAGTCTTTGAAGCCCGCCTTGAGGCGCCCGGCGAGATGGTCGCCGGAGTCGAGCAGTCCTTCAAACGCAATCGCGCGAGAGACTGGGCCGTTGTAGAAGAAGATGGCGATCGATGCGCCTGACGCGAAGCGCATAAGATAAGGACGCGTTGTGTCCACCGTCGCGTTTGGCGTATCGGTCCACTCGACTTCGCCTTTCAGCGGTCGAATGCGCTTGCACTGGTGCGGCGCGAGCACGGTGAACTCGATGCCATTTGTCGCGAGCGCCTCAAGAGTGGCCGTGTCGGCCGCGGTCTCAGGCAGCCACAGGCCCTCGGGCGGGGCGCCAAAGCTGCTTTCGTAATCGGCCATTCCCCAGCGAATCTGCGTATCGCGATCGCGGGCATTGGCCAGCGGCAGAATCATATGGTTGTAAACCTGCGCCATGGCCGAGCTGTGCCCGCGATAACGCTGCCGGCTGCGGTTCTCGCCGTCGAGGATCATGCGGACTGTGCGCGGCGCATTTTCTCTGAGCCAGCTCAGCAGTGTGGGCCCGAAGTTGAAGCTGATGCGTGCGTAGTTGTTCACGATGCGCGTGATCTGGTTCTTGTGGTTCACCACGCGTGCAGCGCCGTTCGGCGCGTAGCACTCCGCGCAGATGCGCTCGTTCCAGTCGTGGTAGGGAGCGGCCGAGTCCTGGGTCTCCACCGTCTCCAGCCAGGGATTCTCTCGCGGCGGCTGGTAAAAATGTCCGTGAATGCAAACAAAGTGCTTTCCGGGCGGCATGAATGTTCCAATGCAGTGCGGGCGCTCGATGCCGCCCACTCAAGCTATTTTACGGCTTGAGCGGTTCCGCAGTTGTTGTGGCCGTCACTGGCCTTGGTGCAGGGTGGATTCTTCTTAAGGAAGAAATCCATTTCGGAACAACAACCGTCTGCGGCACCGCTCTATCGCGCCGAACGTCCCGTGGGCGCGGTCTTTCGGGCCAGATCGCACGCGCGCCACAGGTACCAGCTTGCGACGGAGCGGTAGGGCGCCCAGCGCTGCCCGCGGCGAAAGACGACGTCGGGTTTGGGAAGATCGGCGGCTTCAAGCGGGCGGCTTTTGGGAACGCGCTGAAAAGTGAGCGCGAAGCCCTTGCGCACGCCGTAGTCGGTTACGGGCAGCACGTCCGGCCTGCCCAAGCGGAAGATGAGCAGCATTTCAACGGTCCAGGAGCCGATGCCGCGTACCGTTGTGAGACGCTCAACGATGCCGGCGTCGGACATCTTGAGAATGGCGGCGTGCGCCGGCACTGTGCCATCGATGGTGCGGGCGGCCAGATCTCGGAGCGCCTTGATCTTATTGCCGGAGACTCCGGCAGCGCGCAGCGGCTCATCGGGAGTGTCGAGCAGAAGCTGCGGCGTGGGGTCGCCGCCAAAGTACTCGCGCACGCGGCGGTGAATGGTGGCCGCGGCTTTGCCGTGCAGTTGCTGGTAAAGGATCGACTCGAGCAGCGACTCGAAGGGCGAGGTTGTGTGGTCGAGGCGGAGCGTAAACGGTCCGGCGCGTTCGATGAGCATGGCGAGTTTGGGGTCGCTGCCCTTGAGGTGCGCCACTGCCTTGGCGGGATCGAAGGGTAATCTTCGGCTGCGGCCGTCATGAATCATAAGCAGGAGTCTATCGCACCTGCGCGATTGCTCGAACCCCTCAATCGCCGAGCGAGTTTTACCGATCAGGACCGTTCGCCGGTAACGCCCAGGATTTCGATTGGGCGATGTTCCTGCCCGGTGGTAGGCTGGAACGGTTCCCCCAAGAGGCCGCGCAATTCCTTTGGTTTACCCTCCTTCTTTTTCGAGCATTGGCCGCTGGCTGGCGGCGGGCGCCATCTGCCTTTGCGCGGCGCTCTGCGCGCCGCGTGCAACTGCGCAGATATTTGACGCAGTGCAACTTGGCGCTGCACGCCTCGATCTTGGCCCCGGCTGGCTGGTCCATGCCGGGGACGACCCGGCCTATGCGCGGCCGGACTTCGACGATTCTCACTGGCTTCCCTTCAACGCCGCGACCGGCTCGTTGCACGACTTGTTTCCCCACTCGCGGCCAGCGGTGGTCTGGTACCGCATCCATGCGAAGGTCAGGCCCACTGAGCAGTATCTCGCTCTGCGTGAATACATGATTTCCTCCGCCTTTGTTGTGTATACAAACGGGGCTCCGCTGACCCAGGTGGGCAGCGTCGCGCCGTTTGTTCCGTACGAGGATCAGGCTCGGCTTGTGGAGGAAATTCCCAGCAATCAAGTGGCCACCGGCTCAATCGTCATCGCGGTCCGCGTTCATCTTTCGTCCGCCGAATGGCAAGACGTATATCCGGGCGTGCGCGATTGGAAGTTGTCGCTGGGTGACGCACCGGACCTGAGGGAGAACACCTGGCTGCAGGTGATCGGCGAGGGCGTTGTGTGGTGGCTGGACGATTGCATTCTCTTGTGCCTGTTGCTTGGAGCGCTGCTGCTCTATTCCGCGCAGCGAAAACAGTTGGAGTATCTCTGGCTCGTCCTGCTGGGATTGGATGGGCTTCTTCCCGTCCCACTCAGTCTCTACTCGCTGTTCCACACTTTTCCCATTTATTGGCACATTGTCGACGTCTTGTCCGGACTGCTCTTTCCCTACTTGTTTGCGCGGATGTACCTGGCATTTGCCGAGTGGCCCCTCGGCTGGCGTTTGCATGTTTATCTCCTCATGGCCAGCTTGTCCTCCGCTGCGGCAGGCGCGCAGTACCTGGCAGGCGTTGCGAACAACACCGGCAGTTTCCTCTTGAACGCTCCCTACATTGCGCTCATCTCGGTCATCCTTCCTGCCATCCTGATTGCGCAATTCCGCCGCGGCAAGCGCGACGCGGGCATTCTCCTCGTCCCATTGCTTCTGGCCTCTTTATATATCTACGCCGAGTACGTCACCTTCTTGCTGTCGCGGATACCGGCCTACCGCAATTCCGCATGGGACGCCTTTCTCTTCATCCATCGTGTGCAGATCGGCCCCTTGGCCATCGATCTTGCCTCAGTGCAGGACATACTGTCGTGGATCTCCCTGGCTCTCATCATCCTGCTGCGCACCAACCGCATCAGCCGCCAGCAGACGATCCTCGAAGCCGAGGTGGAGAACGCCCGCGCGGTGCAGCAAGTGATTCTGCCCGAGCACGCGGGAACCGTTCCCGGCTATGAGGTCGAGAGCGTCTACGAACCCGCGCAGCAAGTCGGCGGCGACTTCTTCCAGGTGCTACCGGATGGGGCGGGCGGCCTGTTGGTCGTGATCGGCGACGTGGCGGGAAAGGGATT
>JBEKWT010000044.1:0-13053 GCA_049512795.1 Occallatibacter sp. | reverse complement strand
TGGATGGGACGCTGGCGCGCGTGCGCCGGCAGGAGCGGCCGCGCTATGGATTCTATGTGGACCACATCGTGGATATTCTGGGAGCGGTGGCGCTGATGTGCGGGCTCGGCTGGAGCGGGCTGCTGCATCAGGCGACGGCGATGGCGATGCTGATCGCGTTCCTGGTGCTATCTAGTGAAAGCTACCTGGCCACTTACACGTTGAAGCGCTTTGAGCTTTCGCAGGGGAATTTTGGGCCGACGGAGATTCGGATTCTGCTGGCGATGGGCTGCGTGGCCGCGTTGCGCAGCCCGTATGCGACGGTGTTTGGGCACAAAATGCTGCTCTTCGATCTGGGCGGGGCGATTGCGACGCTGGGGATGGCCGGAATGGCGGTGGCGGTGACGGTGCGCCACACGGCGCAACTCTACAGACACGAACCGATTGGGCACGAACCGATTGGCAGGAGCCGCTGAAGTGAATGCGCTGATCCGGTGGGGCAAGTTTAACGTGGTGGGAGCCATGGGCATGGCGGTGCAGCTTGGCACGCTGGCCCTTCTGAGCCGATTGACGGCTGGCCACTACCTTGTGGCTACGGCCGCGGCTTTGGAGGTGACCCTGGTGCATAACTTTGTGTGGCACCTGCACTACACGTGGCGAGACCGGCGTGACCGCAGCGCGTTGATGAGCCAGTTCGTGCGCTTTCATCTTTCAAACGGACTGGTTTCGATGGCGGGGAACCTTGCACTGATGCCGATTCTGGTGCATGGGGCACGCATCCCGATGGTTGAATCGAACGCAATCGCGATCCTGTGCTGTTCGATTTTGAATTTCTGCCTGGGACACAACTGGGCGTTCGCGGCGAGGGTAGAGGCGAGGCAAAGCTAAACCATGGGAGAATCACGCCGATGAAAGAGATCGAAGGGGTGTCTTCGGGGATTCGGCGGATGCCGCGATGGAAGCAAATGCGATATTCTGCTTCGTCCTGAGGAATCCCATCGTGGCAAGCACGATGAATCACGCGACGTACAAGAATCCCGCGGTGCTGTCGCACCACGCGATGCGCAGGATGGTCGGCATCATCGCGCTGCTGCTGCCTTTCGTACTTGCCGGCGGGACGATTTTGCTGTCGCTCCTCGGGCCCAGCCATGCGCTGCCCCACCCCCTGCTGCAGCGATCGATCAGCGATTATCGATACACGGCGATGAGCGGCTGCGAGGTCGGAAGCCTGTGCGCAATCGCGGCGTTTCTGATGTGCTCGCGCGGATACGACTGGGCGGACGAGATCACGGGATACCTGGCCGGGTTTCTGACTCTGGGTGTGGCGCTGTGTCCCTCGGTGAATCCACGAGACCCTGTGCACACCACGCTGCAGTTGGAGTTGAATACGGTTCACACCGTTTTTGCGGCGCAGATGTTTCTCGTTCTCGCCTATTTCTGCCTGGTTCTGTTCCGCAAGAGCGCGCCCGGGAAAAGCCGCACTCGACGCAAACAGCACAGAAACGTTGTCTACGCGGTGTGCGGCACAGTGATCCTGGTCTGTGACGCCGTGATGGTCAGCTTGAATCTGGAGGGCGCGGAGCGATTGCTGAGACCGATCAACCCGCTGCTGACCTGCGAATCGCTGGCGTTGATCGCCTTCGGCATTGCCTGGCTGACCAAGGGCAACGGCATTCTGAGAGACAGGCCGCACAATCATGTGCAGGCCGCCGATCACCATGGAGCAAGTTAACCGCTTGCAGGCTGCCTGAGCGGGGCGCCCTGAGAACCGCGCCTGAACGGAGTGGTTTGCCCGTTTGAGCAGCTTTGCTAGTGGGAGCTTCCCGTCTTGGTCTGATCCGAAGATTCCGGACCCTTCAGAGGAGCTTGCCTGCGAATGGGCACTCGGGCATCGCGAGCGAAGTACCAACGAGCCGTAATTGTCCATGAATTCTCGATGAGGCTGTGGGGGCTCAACTGCGGCCGGTAGAAGAAGGCCGAGTAGTTGGGCGCGAACGACAGGTTCCCAACCGCAGGAAGCACCAGCGAGAGACTCAACGGGATGGCGTATTCAGTTTGTGAGGCCAGCTCGGCGGAGGGAGTACGGCCGAAGTAGTAATCGCCGGTGGTGTTGGTAACCAGACTGATTTGCCTGTCTGGCGATTTTCCCAGGAATTGGGGAAGACGGTTCTGCAGGTAAATCTCCCAGTAATAGCCGGGAGTGTGAAGAGACTTGGCTAACGGAGGGCCAGACAGCATCGTGCTGCCATTGATGGGCAATGCTGGGCCTTCGGAATCTGCGGTAGAGAAGCAGTTTTGCAGCGTGACGGTCGCACTCACCGGGCAGGTCTTCGGCGTGCCAGTGGGGCCGTCTTGCAACGTGATCGACGCAAGTTGGCCATTCTGGGTGCTGAATTCGAGGCCGGTTTGAATGTAGCTTCCATTCCAGAAAAATGCTTTCTGCGAGCTCTGCCCGAATTCCACTCTGAGGCCGGCCTGGTCGGTCCATCCCGTAGTGCGCGGAAGCTGGACTGTAAGCTCTGTGCGGTTTCCTGCGGGCGGGGCGGTCGCCGCGAAGGGGAAGAACAAGTAGGGGTGGTCGACCTCAATCTGGTATTGATGCGGGGTAAGAACCAGCAAGGTACGCGGAAGAGATCGCACGCCCCGCACCTGACTGCCTTTGCCTTTGCCGTAAAGGCGAACCTGCAGGAAGGGGCCTTCGGTCCAATTGTTCAACGAATACGACGCGTTGATCGGCTTATTCAAAAGGTTGCCGAGGACTTGGCGGTTATAAGTGAACGAGGATTGGAGACCGACTGACCACGGAAAGCGATTCTGCGCAGATAGGCTTGATGAAGCATCGGGAACGCGGAGATCGGCCAAAATCCTGCTTCCTGTTTCCAGATCGAGATCCTGCGAGGCAGGCGCGGTCGCTTGCGAATTGGAGATTCCCTGAAAGTTCGCGACGTTCGCATTCCCGCCCACCGGTTGCCGCGCGGTGAAGCCGGCGATCAACTTGGCAAAATCCACCTGAAACAGCCGTCTCTGCTGGAAGCTTTCGTTCTGCGTGGCGATTGCACCCTCAACAGAACATGGCGGCGGTGCGGTGGCGCCGGCGCCTTCGCTTTGGCTGCCAATTCCGCCACTGGCCGCACAGTGCGGCAGCGAAGTAATCACCGACGCGAGACGAGTATTGCCAAGACTGTTCAGCAGATAGTGCGATATCGGGGCAGTGATAAAGGTTTCAGTTTCAACATGATTTGTGGATGGAAGAGCGTCGAAGGTACCGTAGACCGACCTGTCCTCAGCCAGTTGATCGGTGGTTACCAGCCAATAGTAGGCATCGTTAACGATAGGAGTTTGGGCGATGCAATAGGTGCTCTTGCCGGCGGATTCTCCTGCGCATGTTGGATCAACCGGAATCCACAGGGGTTCGTTATTCTGATTGACGAGGGTCGGATTTGACAACGAGGATTGGACAATTCCGTAAGAGACCAGCCACTCCTGACTTGTGTCCGTCTCGGTGAGCTCGTTTTGCTGTTGGACGAGAGCATCGGATTTGTTGAGAATCGTCTCGATGTCCTGGCCCTTCACGGCAACGTATTCCAGATAGTCGCCCTTCCAAAAGATGCGATCGAGAGCCACGCGCAGCTTGCATAATTGGAACTTTTCT
The DNA here is from genome assembly GCA_049512795.1 of Occallatibacter sp. Classification (GTDB taxonomy): domain Bacteria; phylum Acidobacteriota; class Terriglobia; order Terriglobales; family Acidobacteriaceae; genus Telmatobacter. The sequence goes on along the minus strand of JBEKWT010000044.1, from coordinate 9,422 downwards.
TGCCGATCCTCTGCTTTGATTTTCGGGTCGATGAGCTCGTTGTCGCACACGTCGTAATTCTGGTAGCCCTTCCCGATCAGGCCCAACTGCACGTCTCTGCTTTGCAGCAATACCACGTCCGCATGCTGCCGCGTCGCTCCAGCCTGGGGCAGTCCCTTGAAAAAGGGCTCTGTCGCTTGTTGCAAGTCGGCAAGGAGCGCCAGCTCAGCCTTCTGCTCGTTGTTTGGATTGTCGGAGTAGGTGGCCGATTTGCCTTCAATCTTAGCCATCAAATCGTACAAGAGCTGGATAGCGGTTTCCGGAACGCTGTCAGTAGTCGTGCTCGCCGTGTTCGTGCTTGCCGTGTTCGTGCTTGGGGTGTTCGCGCTTGCTGAGGTTGCGCCGCCTTGTGCGGGCTGAACCGGCGCGTTTTGCGGGTAGATGCCTGTGGACTTATTGGTGATCACCAGCTTCTCACCTTGAGTCCATTCGATTGTTGCGCGCGATATAGCGCCCGGGAAGCGGCCGTTCGGGGGGTCTGGGTACCCGTTGAACGGAGTGAGAACCGGGGGGGGATGCCCGGTGTTGACGGCATTTCTGTCGCCTCCGTGATAGGCGTAATTCAGGGTGAGGTCGGGAGTGTCGTATCCGGTCTCTTGCGTGATGGCGTCGGTTCCGGTCTCAGTCTCTCCTGCCTCGCTGATCACGATATTAATGGGCCGCTGTGCCGGCGACGTAGCGAGCCTTTCCCAGACGCGCGCCGCCAGAACTTCAGCTTCAGTGTGCGGCATCTGGGCCATCAGGACAACGCCGTTGATACGGCCTTCAACCAGTTCGGCGGCACGCACAAGCTCAGCAGAAACGACCACAGGATCCGTGGCGACTGCCGTGGCCGATAGGCCTTTTTGCTCCACTTCCGCACTGGTTCGCAGGTAACAAATGCCGAACTCAGCCGGCCAGTGCACGCCATCCAGCACCGAATCCGGATTCTGTATGGCATCCAGTGAAGTCGTATCATCTTTGCCGGGTTTCCCGTCGAGGCCGACACACATGCGAAGGTTGGTCTCGGAAACTTCCTTCATGGTGTTTTGCCCAACCACTCCGATCACGAGGATCTTCTCGCCGTCGGCCTTGGTAGCCACCGTGTAACCAACGTTTTTCTGCTCTTTCGCGATGGTGCGCAGTAAGCCATTGGTTGCGGCCTGGCGCGCCTGGTCGCTGAGAACAAAGCAAGCCCCAAGGCTGGAAGTTCCATTCGTCACGGGACAGGCGGCGATGGTTTTGTTTTGCTGGCTGGCGCTCAACTGATCGCTGAAATTCTGCAGAATCTGCTGCAGGTTTGTTCTGTAGGTGCAAAGGTCGCCGGCATTCTTGGTCTCAGCGTCATCGGCAAATTTGGCGCCGGTCTGGCATTCGGGCAAATTCTTCAAGCGGGATATGAGATCGCTTACACTCTGGGCAGAAAGGTCCAGTTGCTTTCCCCCGGAGGATTCGTCTTCCGATTTCGACGTTCGTTTCCCGGTGCCGCCGACTCCCTCTCCGGGCCCGGGCTTGCCAGTCAGGGCCTTGACTTCGAGGTAGGATCCCCATGCCGACTGCATGATGTCGATCTCATTGCCTACCAGCAGCTTGAGCATGGTGTCTCTGCCCGCCGCTGTGGTCGCCGCGTCTGAAGCGAGTTGCTGCATGGCTTCGAAGGTCGGGTTTTGCCCATTGGTGTTGGTGGAATCGACGCTGTCAAGCCGGTCGAGCCAATCGATCGGCTCCGATAGCCCACTTTCACCGCACAGCGGGGAATCGGGCGCGAATGGGTCGTTGCTGAACAGAAGCGGGCAATGTCCGTTCAGCGAATAGGGGGGATCTGGGCTCCCCTGGTGCCGCAGGTGAAGACTGCCCTTAAATTGAATGCGCAGATTCGCCGCGAGGAGGTACAACTGATGATCGTAGTTGTTGATCAGCGGCGATCCGCCTTGCGCCTGGCTTGCCCGCGCGAGCCGAACCGTGGCTGTGCGCAGCCAGCGCGCCGTATACATGAAATCGTTGCGGCCCGGTACCACGGCACGGAAGCCGGCATGCATCAGGAAATTCAGAACGTTGTCGCACTGCGGCAGCTTGGGGACGCGGTCGTCGTCCTTGTACAGGCTCTCCGGTCTGGTCTCACCATCCCCCGTATCTTTGGGGTCTTGCATACATTCTTTATCAGCGTCATTTTCCAACTGCAGCGAAGCCCCGAATTCGGGCCCGAAGTTGTCTCCCATGCCGATTAGCAAACTGTTGGGATTAGACGCGCGATATTCGTCGAGAAATTTCTTTACCGGCGGCAAAATAGCGGTTTGCTCGGTAGGCTCCATTCTGTAATAGCCGAGCAAGTTCCCGGTGTAATCGATGCTGGTGTCGGTCGTATAAGCAGGCCTCGGGCTGGCGGTCTGTCCGTTGTCGGTCTGTTCGTTGGTCGACTGTCCGCGGAGGGCGCGCGGAAGCAGGAGGGGAAGGGTCAGCAAAACGAACAGCGGGGAAACGAATAGCGGGGAACGGGAACGGACGAACGACAGGGATGTACGCACAGCGCCCTCCAGGAATCGTGAGGCGTAAGAAGCCCGATGGTTGTTCATCCATAATCCAAGAATGGACTTGGCACGTCAATCGAATTCAGCGATGCACATCCGGCTTGAGACTGGTTTTTCGGGTGGGATGATCAGAACCGGCGGCGGATGGGGCGGATCGCGGGCCGGAATCCTATCTGGTTGCGCTATAGTGTGCCTAGAGCAATTCCCCTTAGAAGCAGCCGCAGTCCGAGTCCACAAACCATGAACGCAATTGATGGTTCCGAAACGCGCGAGAAGACCGTGCATGTTTTTGTGAGTTACGCTCGCGAAGACAAGCGGTGGTTAGATCCGGAGTACCGTTGCAATCTGATTCCCTTCCTGGCGGAGTCGCTGCGGCGATACGACGTCGTGTTTTGGTACGACTCGGAACTCAAACCGGGAGATGTGTTCAAGCGGCAGATTGAAGCGGAGATCGATCAGGCGCAGATCGCGCTGTTGATCGTGAGCCAGAGTTTTCTGAACTCGGAATTCATCGAGCAGGTTGAGATGCCGCTCATTGCTGAGCGAGCGCGGCGCGGCGAGACGATCGTCATTCCAGTGCTTGTGGAACCGTGCGACTGGAGCGACTATCCGTTTCTTGCCGATCGGCAGATGGTTCCCAGCGCTAACCCGTTGATCGATTTCACGGAGAGCGAGGCGAAGTGGGCGAAGGTCAAATTCCAGATTCTGGATGGGCTCAAAGCGCAGCTGAAGAGGATACGGGAGCCGGCTCCGACGCCGGCGGCTCGTGGCGTTGAGGCTCCTGCGGCAGTCTTCGCGGCGCCAGCGGGTTTGAGCGCGGCGGTCAGCAGCGATCGGGGAGCAGGCTTAGGAAGACCTGGAGAAGGCGCGCCTGGGAGAGAGAGTGCTGCTGTGTCGCACGGCACGCAGATTCCTGCATGGGTCTGGGGTGCAGGAGCGGCTCTCTTGTTGATTGCGATCTACTTTGGGGTGCATTCCAATTCGCATCCGGCCCCGGCGGGTTTGCCTGAGGCCGGGCAGGCGCCCGTGCAGAATCCGACTAGCACCGGTGGTCCAATCGAGAAGGTTCCAGTGCCGCCCGCAACGACACCCACAACAAGACCCGCAAACGGGCCGCCGGCCAACCCGGCGGCGAGTAATGCGCCATCGCTCGCGAGCACGATGAAGACTATTCAAGGCGAGCTCACCAGCATTGGGACCGTCAGCTTTACCATCCTCAGCCAGAACAAGACCAACGGCAGCGCCACGCAAAACGCCGCTATTAACCAAATCAGCGACGTCGTGGCCAACCCTTCTGAATGCCGCGTCTCTTACCACTGGAAGGTGTGGCGCAACGGCGCAGCCCAGCCGGCCATCGACAAGGATGCCTGGTTCCTGTTGCACGACGTCACGAGCGTTGTCGTTGAGCCGCTAAGCCAGTACTCAACCGCCCAGAACGCTGCCGGCGGCAATCCCGGCCTTGTTGCCACGTCGACCACTCCGCCGCTGACGGCGCTCGTCATCCACATGCCGAAGTGGATCAATGAGCTTCCCTTCAAGGACGAGGCCTCCGCAGATCGCACCGCCAAATCCGTCACCGAGGCGGTCAGACTCTGCGGCGGTCACCTCTAGGACCGATCGTCACATACCCGTTCCCCCCAAGGCTCTCCAGGAATTCGGATCCAATTCGTCCGTCACTCGTTGGTGTTCTCGGATATATTGGCCCTAGTTCAATTCTCCAATCATCCTGGACCGAGCAGGACAGGCCTATGGCGCACGATGTCTTCATCAGCCATTCCGCGAAAGACAAGACGACTGCGGACGCGGTGTGCGCGATGCTGGAGTCGGAAGGAATTCGCTGCTGGATCGCGCCCCGCGACGTGGTTCCCGGCATGGAGTGGGGCGAGTGCATTATTGAGGCCATTGAGCAGACCCGTGTCATGGTTCTAGTCTTCACGGCCGACGCAGATGCCTCGCCGCAGATTCGCCGGGAGGTGGAACGGGCTGTCAATCACGGCGTGGCCATTCTGCCGTTGCGAATCGAAAACATCATGCCCGGGCGGGCTCTCGAATACTTCATCGGGAACGTGCACTGGCTCGATGCCCTCACGCCCCCGCTCGAAGCTCATCTCAAGAGTCTCGCCGGGACTGTCAAGATGCTTCTGGATCGAATGGGTGCGCGCGACGCACCTATGCCGGGTCCAGCGGCTAAAGACGCGCCTCAGGCGGCCAAGTTGAAGGAGGCTGGCGCGGTACCACCTGCAGGGCCGGTCGTCGCGCCGTCCGCTGTGCCTCCCACCGCGGAGACCCCTGAGCGAGTCGCCGTCGTTTCTCCCCGTTCATGGAAGCTTCCGATGTGGGCGTGGGGCCGGAGAAGCGTCTGGGTTCTGCTATTTTTCGCGATCCTTGCCGTCGGTCTGGGCTTTTGGGGATACGCGAAGGTGGGGAGCGGTTATTTCCCCGGCGACCCCAACAACACCTTCTTGTTCGTGTTCGGAAGAGTGCATTCACTTTATACGGATAACCGCACATGGCTGGAGGCGATTCGCTGCCTGATTGCGTCCATCGGGCTGATACGCGTCGACGACCTTTTCCAGCCCGGAAGGGACCCCTGGCAGCTTGTGATCGCACAGATTCTGGTGCCCGGAGTTGCACTGGTCTCCGTCGTGCAGTTGATTCTCGTCGGAGTGAGAAAAGGCCTCCGTCGCTGATGGCGCTCGTCGGGCGCGAGGGTCGACGCTGCCCGGAAGAACGAAACTCAGACGTCGAGAGCTATGCGATCGCGAAACGACCAGCCGTTGGCGCGCTGGATGAGGAGATAGCGGTCGTCCTGCTGGCTCTTTCCCTTGCTTTTGAAGAGCTCCTGGGGCTCCTCGCGGGAAAAGAGCCATAGACTGACCGAAGGCAAAGAGAGAGCGCGTGCTGCAAGGCTCACTGCCTCGGGTTCGTCGAGATCGACAATCATCGCGCAGTGCGCAGGCATCGGCCCGTTCAGCACCTGCTCCAGCTCGGCCCCCGCAGTCTTCAGCTGCTCGCCATAAAGCCGCACCTTGCGCACCGGATGAATTTCCATCCCCAGCCGCGCCATGATCTTAGGCAGCCCGGCAACTTCTTTTCGATTATCTTCCTTGTACTCCTCTGAAAGATGGTCCCAATCTTCGAGGTGCGTGCTAAATCGCTGAATCGGCTGCCGCCACTCGATCAGCCGACGCTCAATCGTGTAGCGGCGGTGTTCAAGTTCCGCAAGCAGCTCGATCTGTTCCGGACTCAATGCGACAACGACAGGTGACTGCACGTCACGCGCCACGTGCAGACCGGCCAGCTCCATAAGGAGGGGCGTGTGGTCGGCGCGCCAGCGATTCGACATTTTCATGAACTCAGGGAGTTCGTGCCAGGGAACGTCAGCCGCGGGGTTGATCGTGTCCCGCGGTCGAAGCCGATATTCTTCCTGAAGGGCTTGCGCAAAGGCATCCAAGTGGGACCCGAGCAGTACATCGGCGCTCAGCGTCTCTTCGAGAGTTCCGAAGATTTGGAGTCGGTCGGAGAAGTTGGATTTGTTCTCAATGTTGCGCACGAGCTCGCCCAGGCGGCGATAGTGTTCGAGCCTTACGTAGACGGGAACGTGCAAGTGGCCGGCGCAATCGAGCAGCGAACGGATTTCGAGCGCGGAACAGAGACTGAGCTCGTCGTTTCCTAATGCCACCGCAACGCCAAGAAGCGGCTCTGCCGATTCAAGCTTCCTGGCCACAATCCGCTGGAGGTCGGGCGATCCCGGAGCAACCGACGCAGTGATGAATTCGAACGACGCCAAGGCCGCCGCGACAGGATTGGCAATGGGAAACGACTCTGCGGCTTGGTCGGCTTTTTGATCCAACACCAGGATATTGAGGGTTCTGCCGGGCGCGACTGGGCACGCGCGGATCAGATGCTCCGTGATTTCCCGGCCATAGGCCCCGAATCCGATCACCACAAAGGCCCGCGCTTCAAACTCCCGACTGGGCGGCAGGTGGAGGCGCTTGATCAACATGCGCGCCGCATTCATGAATGGATTGAACAGGCGAAGATCCACTTTGTTCGATCCCATGGAGCCCTTATCGCTGCCGATCAGTCTCTTGTGCATCCAGTCGTTTCGCAATTGGGCCAGCACTTGAATCCGACTCGATTTAAGGTGGCCCGGGAGCTCATAAATGGCTTTGATCTGAAGCGCAATGTCCATGTTCTCGCTGTCGGATCCGGTGCAGATGATAGCCGTTTGCGCGCGCCGGATTCCCGCGGCGAGCAACACCTGAGGGTTCTTGGCGTCGCCCTGGAGTACCGGGACCCCGCTCTTCTCGCAGGTTGCGGCGCCGGGTGAATCGTCCTGCAAGTCCACTGCGGCGATAAACTGCCCTGCGCTGCCCAGGTTCTCGATCACTTGCATTCCCACATCGCCGAGGCCGCAGACGACGGTGTGATTGAATTTACGGCGCACCATAGCGGTGCGGATGTTTTTTCTGACACCGGTGAGAAACAGTTGGGCGGCTGAGAGGAGGGCAATACTGGGCACCAGCACCTGTGCAATAACGAGCTGCCAAGGGTCCCTGCCGGGCTGGTACAGGTCATAGAGCCGTATGAGGCCGATGGACGAGATCACGCATCGGAGGGCCTCCAGCAATGGTTTACCCGATTGAAATGCTGCATACACATGGTGGGGGTTGAAAGGAATACCCGAGTCGACGGTATAGTCCCACCCCGCCCTGGCGTACCCCCAAGCGCCGAGCGCGACTGCAAGCACAGCGAAAGCGGTAAGCACGACTCTGTCAAAGCGCTTTTCCATGTTCATCCCTGGAATCAGCGGCAACGATCAGCCGGGAAGATTCAACGTGCGATAGCGGAAGACGAAGCTCCAGTCCATGGTCTCAGCAATCATAACGCTTGCCAGTTTTTCGGCGGTCTGGCGTAGCGCCGCGAAAGTCTCGTGAGACGAAGCGAGCGCCTTGTCCAGCCCGGCCGACCGAATTGCCTCGAGCTCGCGCGCCATGGCCAGGGAGCGGTCAGCGCTGCGCGAGAACTCGCCGTGATTGGCGATGCCGTAGAACGCGGCACCGAAGGCGGGCGGGACGGTCGCCAGCAAAAGCAGCCAAGGCGATTCACCGAAGATCACATGCCAGACGCAGGCAAGCAACGTTCCGATGAACAACGCCGTGCCGATGAGATGGAGGTGATGGCTTAGCTTGTGCATCGTTTCGTGGTTGCCTTCGTGGTACTTTACCTGGCCCTCGAGGATGTCCGCGATCAGTTTGGCGACAGAGGAGACATAGGCCTGGTTGACGACGGCGTTTACCAAGCCGAGGTCGCGCGCAATATTGCGAAACATGCCGTCAACCCAGGAGCGGTCGAAACCGGATCGGAAGTGAGCGGGGGGCGGCGGCGAGGCCAACGCGCAGCCGAGCAGGGAAAGGTAGCAGTATTGGCGCAAGAGCTCGGCTAGTTGACGCAAGTTGAGCCAGCGCTCATGCCAGCGTCTCCGGCGGCCGTGCCAGGTAATGGCGAGAATGATGACGATTAGAGAAAACTCAGTTAGCGCGGGAATTCTGCCGAGGTCGATGCCGTGTCTTCCGCAGACGTAATCCGCCATGGGAACCAGGACAGAGAATGCGGCCATGAGGCTGGTCGCGAGCGAGCTCGAGCGAAGAACTCCGGCATAGTAAGTAGACAGTCCGTCGGCCCAGCCATAGTGGGGGCAGAGCCGGTCAAGCAAGTAGCGGCGCGCGTCTTGGGGCAGGCCGGGGGAGCTGTCAATCATCCTCTCCCATCCGTCGCGCGACGATTTCTCGAAATTCGGAACGCGCCACGATTGAAATCGAAAACGGCCGCGGGCGACAAGATCGCGAAAGATACGGAAGATCCGGCCGGGATCGAAGTTCGGCTGCTTCTCAGCGAAATAGGCGTGGCTGAAGTTGAAGGAGGTCTCGCTGCCTTCGCGATCGGAAAAGCGCGCGGCTAAGATCGGCTTCAGCTCGTCCAATGCGCAGGTTTGGCGCTTGCCCGCCTTATCGGCTTGGAGAATGCAGGGATCCTTCAGTTCGGACGCATTGAGCCAGATGACTGGCGTGTGCTGCGCAAGGGCTTCTTCCACGATCTGCGCGGTGCCGCCCCTGCCCGCTGCGGGTTCGCCATCCCAGATGGCGATCAGCAGATCGGACTGCTCGACGACCATGCGCCCGACGCGTTCGTAAGACTCGTCCTCCCTGGCTCGCGAACCTTCAATCTGAAAAACCGCGGAGGCCTTCGCGAGGAGATCCTGGAACTCGTCGCGGGAGGCAGCGTCTTCGAAGTCGTGGCAGTACTCGGCTGCGAGAAATGGGAGAGGGCATTGCAGATCCGCGCCCAAGGCAAGACCCGCGTGGGCGACGATGCGGTCAGCACCCTCGGCGAGCGGCGAGAGGATGCGCAGAAGCGGTGGTTCGGGCGAATGAAGGAAAGGATCGCGTGCGTGCGAGGCCAAATCGGCGATGGCTTTGAGAACTTGTTCGCATTGACCGGGCAGGCTTGCGGCGACTTCGGGCGATAGCCGGTTGGGGCGATGGCCAGTTACGCCGATTTGAACAACAAGCCGGGGCCGCGGGGGCAGGCGGGGCCGCGGCGGCGAACTTGACTCTTGAGAGGCCATGGCGCGGTGATGGACGATGCTCCTGAATCTGGGTTGAGCATATCATGGCCTCAAAAGCAACACTGGCTTCTATTTACGGGCGGGAAAAGCCGGGGGTCCGGCGAAGCGAAGACTGGAAAAGAATGGTAGGCACGATTGGATTCGAACCAACGACCTCTTCCGTGTCAAGGAAGCGCTCTAACCAACTGAGCTACGCGCCTAAGACGTGCCAGAGGCTAGTTTATCAGGATCGAAGCAGCGCGAAA